>NZ_JAMOYY010000005.1:0-143237 GCF_023669475.1 Blautia sp. MB18-30
ATACAAAACAAATTGATTGTACCAGGAGAATCCATAGATTTTATCAATATATCATGTTATACTATATAAAACATATTCAGCCGTATTGCCGCCGTCACTGCATACGGCCCGGCAAATCTCTTATGTCTGTCAGACTTACCGGGGATCTGTTCGAAGTAAAACATTCAGATAAACTTACGAAAGGAGTATTGAAAAATGAATCTGTATCATCTTCGCTATTTCGTGACACTGGCTCATCTGGAACATTATACAAAAGCTGCGGATGTTCTGGCCATCACACAGCCCAGCCTAAGTCACGCGATCTCTTCTCTGGAGGAAGAGCTTGGAGTGAAATTATTTGAAAAAAACGGACGGAATGTTTCTCTCACCAAATATGGCAAGTCTTTTCTGGAGGATGTGGAACAAACCCTGAACCGGCTGGATTCCTCCGTAAACGGTCTCCAGCTTGCAGGAAAGGGAGAAGGACAGATCGATGTGGCTTTTCTCAGAACTCTGGGTGTTGACTTTATGCCAAAGATCATCCGCAGCTTTCTTAATGCCAATAAGGGAAAACAGATCCATTTCAATCTGTTCTGTGATAAGGTTCTTACCGGCGATATCCTCACCGGACTGAAAGAGAAGAAATACGATATCGGCTTCTGTTCCAAATTTGACGACGAACCACTGATCGAATTTATTCCGGTTGCCAAGCAGGATCTGGTCGTCATCGTTCCGCCGGAACATCCTCTTGCTGAGAAATCCGAGATCCATCTGGAGGAAACGCTTCCATACAAGCAGATCATCTTCAAGAAGAGAAGCGGTCTCCGCCAGATCATTGACCAGTTATTTAAGAGCATCGGTCAGTACCCGGATGTGGCTTTTGAGATCGATGAGGATCAGGTTGCCGCAGGGTTTGTTGCCAATGATTTCGGCATCTGCATTGCACCGGATATCCCGATTCTGCACTCTCTGAACCTTAAGATCCTACCCCTTGTCTCTCCAAGCTGGCAGCGGAATTTCTACATGGCCATGCTGAAGGATGTATACCATCCGCCGGTCGTGGAAGCCTTTAAGAAATTTGTGATCGAGGAAACCTCGAGGGAGATTTTTTATAAGACCAATTAAACGATCTGTTCATCTGCAAATATATGGTCCGGATCTTTTATATCATAAAGGACAGCTGTCCGATCTCCGTTCTGTTTCTGTACGGTTTATCGGACAGCTGTCCCTTTTATATGTAAAACTATTCTGTTTTATGATCAGCAGTTATTTATTTGCCTCTGCCTCACGAAGTCTGTGGATCAGCTCCTCGCAGATCTCAAGCTCACTCTTTCCGTCTGTCTCAACAACTATATCTGCTGCTGCCTCATATTTCGCGCGACGTTTTTCCAACAGATCAGCGATAAATGAAACATTTTTGTTGTTCTCAAGTAAAGGACGGTCATGATTATCCTTTACACGTTCCAGAATAGTTTCCGGCTTTGCAGTCAGAAGTACAACACGGCCATTTTTTTTCATCTCGGTAACATTGCGCTCCCGCATCGGAACACCACCGCCACAGGATACTACAACATTAGATCTGGACTGCATCTCGATCAGAAGATTTGTCTCGAGCTCACGGAAATACTCTTCACCGTAAGTCTCAAAGATATCGGAAATGCTCATTCCCTGTCTCTCCACGATACACTGATCCATCTCCACAACATCCATGGCAAGAACATTCTTCAGATAATCGGAGATCGTAGATTTACCAGCTCCCATAAATCCGATCAGGAAGATATTATAATTGAAAAGATTTCTGGACTGGATCCTTTTACTGTTCTGTGTGATGCTTGCAAAAACATCATTGACCTCTTTCTTATGACGTCTGCCTTCCATTCTGGCTTCCAGCCATCCTTTCTGCTTCGCCTCCTGTTCCGGCTGAAGTACCGGAAGATCGTTAGCTTCCTTGTATACCATGATGTCCTCTACGATCCTGTTTCTCATAAGGAGTGCGTCCAGGATGATCTCATCGCACTGTCCAAGGCTTTCTCTTAATACTTCTAACTGGTTCATAATATCTCCTTTACTTCGTTCATTTTATTACGGATTTCCGTCATCACTTTATCACTTTAAATCAAGTATCTATCCTTATTATACCAACTGGTCATTTTTATCTCAACCCAAATTTTCATTGAATTTACGCATGTGATCTATAGATTATTTTTATATTTTTTAGGCACGGCAAAGATATCTGACGCAGGACTTCACGCTATGATGGACTGGATTGTTTGCAGTAATTTATGGAATTGCTATAGTATTCACGCCAGGATCTGTGTCAAAAAAATCTCCGCCCTTTTACAGAAGCAGAGATTTTTTACAGAAATTTTATCACCAAGATTCTACTGTATCACTTCATAGATCCGGTAATGCTTGTATATATAATCCCGGAACTGCTCCACAAGCGCACTTGGATACCGGTTTTTCATCATTCCCATGTATATGTAACGACGGCAGTGCAGATTCTCAATATTTAAGATTTTCACAGGAAGTGTATGGATCACCGGTACATCCGGCACAATGCCTACACCAAATTCCTCCGCCACCATACCTGCCAGTGCACCATCCTCTTCTACCTCAAAGGCCGTCTCCGGTGAAAGTCCTTCCTTTTCGAAAAGCTCCCGGATCACAAAATACAGTCCGCTTGCAGGGGTAAAGGTCACCTGCGGATACTGCCCCAGCTCTTTTATGGTCACTGAATTTCGGTCTGCAAGAGCATGGTTCTCAGGCACTACAGCCACCAGCTTTTCTTCTGACACCGGCACAAAGCTGATCTCCTTCTCACCCTCTGCCCGGGAACAGAAGATCACGTCGAATTTCTCTTCTTTCAGACCCCGGATCAGACTTCCGGTAGCTGCATTCTGAAAACGGAAATCAATCTTCTTCCCCTCCTGTTCATTAAGGAAGCCCCGGACAAGCTCCGGGATAAATCTGCGTCCCTGGGTATGGATATACCCGATGGAAATACTTCCTCCCGGAATCCTTGCCGCTTCCTGTATCCTCTCCACACCAAGATTCAGGATATGTAAGGAGTCCTGCACATATTTCAGAAACATTTCCCCGTATTTGGTCATGGTCACATTTCTTCCGTGACGCTCAAAAAGTGGAACCTGCAGTTCCTTTTCAAGGTTGGAGATCGCATGGCTCAGGCTTGGCTGGGTTATATCCAGCCTCTTGGCTGCTCTGGTATAATTTTCGATCTGGGCAAGAGTCACAAAATATGTGAGCTGATTTAAGTTCATATGTCAAAAAATCCTTTCTTTCCTCCGCGCGAGAGACTTTCAGGCAGGTAAGCTCAGACACCTCGCTGCCTGGTCTGTTTCACACTCCAAGGCTCAGGAGTTCTTTTCCCGCCGCAAGTCTCTCATAAAACTGCTCATAAAAATCCCGCTTCTCATCATAAGGCTTCCTGTAAAACTGGTTCACCACATACATGTTCAGGTTTCGGATCAGATCACTGTCCTCGCTCTCATAGAGAACCGACTGGACATCCAGAAGAAAATAATGCCAGTCACAGACAAATTTTTCGTAATTTCGAAAATCCGGAGTATCTACCCATTTCCGGACCTTGATCTTACTGCGGCTGGTCTTTTTGCACTCGTGGATCTGAAGGATGTATTTAAAACTCCCGTCCTCATAGTATCTTCCCAGCGGGAACAAACGGCAGAAGCCCGGACGGAAACTGTGGATGGAGCATCTTCCGTTGCCATTCAGAAATACGCATCGTTCCTCTGCCCCTGTCATCCTAAGATGCGGCAGAATATTTCCGTCTGTGACGCCAAGCTCTATTTTTCCGGCAAGCAGCTGGTCCACACTTAAGTGAAGTCCCTGACTTAACCGCCATACATCCAGCGGATCCAGTACAACAGAATCTCCCATTCCCGTACAGCAGTCAAAACAGCCCTTACAGTCCTGACAGTCTGCCTTTACCATGTCATTTGCCTCGTATAAACGACCGTCGGAAATTTCCTCCAGTGTAACCTCCCACCGCATCAGACAAGTGCCTCCAGTCCTGTAACTCCCCAGTCCTCAGCCAGGCTTTTCAACCCGTCCAGGATCTCCTCCCTGGAATAATCGTGATCATCCAGGTAATCTACGTCCATATCATTGAGATGCAGATAAAAGGTAAGGGCAAGCTCCAGATAATCCGGATCATCTTCCTCCATGTTCATAAGAAGCTCATTTTCCGCTCCGTTGATATCACCCTCATCAGCAAGTCCGATAACCTTCTTAAAAAGCTGGTCTGCCTCTGTATAATCTGCCTCTGCTGCAGGAAGTGTATACTGCGGCATATCTCCCTTAAGAAGAAGTCTTGTGATCAGTCTTGCGATATCCTGAATATTTCCTGACATTCTGTCATCCTGTAATCCCAAATCGTTTTCCTCTCTTTCTGCTGTCCTGTTCTGCCAGACACATTTCTCCGACCGATGTATCTGCATCCGGTCCTCCGCTCATCCGAACCCCGGATATCTGGACAGGCAATTTATTTAATCCAGTTTAATTCCTGACAACGCCTGTGCAAATGCATTGTTCACCGGCTCATTGGCCTCTTTCTGCTGTTTCTTAAGATAACGCTGCACATCACGCTTATTCACACCTGCACCCTCTTTGGCTCGTCTTGCCTGGAAGGATGAAAGCTTTTCTTTATAGCCGCACTGACATACAAAGGTCTCTTCTTTTCCCTTCAGAAGCATCTCCATACGCTTATGGCATTTCGGACAGCGCGCATTGGTGGTCCTGGATACTGTCTCTCTGTATCCGCATTCCCGGTCCTCGCACACCAGCATTTTGGCATTCTTTCCGTTGACTGCCAGAAGATGTTTGCCGCAGTTAGGGCACTTCTTGTTTGTCATATTGTCATGGCGGAAGGTTCCCTGTCCGCCTTTGATCTCATCTACGATCTCACAGGCATATTTACGGATCCCTGTGAGGAATTTATCCTGACGGAGCTTTCCGTTTGCAATATCACTGAGCTTCATCTCCCAGTCTGCGGTAAGCTCCGGCTTTTTCAGTTCTTCCGGAACCAGCTCCAGAAGCTGTTTCGCCTTGGAGGTAATGTAGATCTCATTGCCTCTTTTTTCCATCATAAAGCTGTTGAAAAGCTTCTCAATGATGTCCGCTCTTGTGGCTACCGTTCCAAGTCCACCGGTCTCACCAAGGGTTTTTGCCGCTTTTTTGTCGTGGCTTTCCATAAAGTGGACCGGATTTTCCATGGCACCAAGAAGTGTGGCCTCTGTAAATCTGGCCGGTGGTTTTGTTTTTCCGTTTGTAAGGGATGCGGATTCCACGGTAAGTTTCTGGCCTTCCGTAAGCTCCGGAAGCTGCTGGTCTTTCAGCTTATCCGATGAATCCTCTTCTTCCTCATCCTGCCAGCCTCCTTCATAAACCTCTCTCCACCCTGCACTTTTTACAATACGTCCGCTTGCAGCGAAAGTTTCTCCTGCTGCAGTTCCTTCCATGCTTACCAGCTCATATACAGCCGGCGGATACAGCACGCTCAGGAAACGGCGTACTACCATATCGTAAATCTTCCGTTCCTCGTTGGTCATATGATCCAGCTGTACAAACTGTTCTGTAGGAATGATGGCATGATGGTCACTGACTTTTTTGTCATCCACAAAGCCAGCACTGGTCTGGATCGGTTTATTGACCAGCGCACCGGCAAGTTTTCGATAAGGACCTGTCCCGCATGCCTGAAGACGCTCTTTAATGGTAGGAACTACATCTTTTCCTATATATCTTGAATCCGTTCTTGGGTAGGTAAGGACTTTGTGATTCTCGTAGAGCCTCTGCATGATATTCAGAGTTTCCTTTGCAGAAAAGCCGTATTTCTGATTGGCTTCTCTCTGAAGAGTGGTCAGGTCATAAAGCCCCGGCGCATAGGTCTTCTTCGGCTTTCTGGAAACCTTTGTTATGGTAAGGTTGCTTTTTCCTGCCTTTGTCTGGATCTCCTGGGCACGCTCCTTCTTAAAGGTGCGGAGGCTTCCGCTTTTTCCGTCACGCCAGGTCCAGCGTACATTTCCCGCCTGCAGAGTGATCCCGTAATAATCCTCCGGCTTAAATTCCCGGATTTCCTGCTCTCTTCTTGCGATCATGGCAAGGGTGGGGGTCTGCACACGTCCGCAGGAAAGCTGGGCATTATATTTACAGGTCAGCGCTCTGGTCCCGTTCATTCCCACCAGCCAGTCCGCCTCCGCCCTGGCCTGTGCCGCATGGTAAAGATCATCATAATCATGGCCGTTTTTAAGGTGGGCAAAGCCGTCACGGATTGCTTTGTCCGTTACGGATGAGATCCACAGACGCTTGATAGGTTTATGGCAGTCTGCCTTTGCAAGGATCCACCTTGCTACCAGTTCTCCCTCACGTCCGGCATCTGTGGCAATGATGATCTCCCCGATATCCTTCCTGTAAAGCTGAGTTTTCACCGCATTGTACTGCTTGGAGGTCTGGCGTATCACCACCAGTTTCATTTTCTCCGGCATCATGGGAAGCGTGGAAAGCTCCCATTTGGTATATTTTTTATCGTATTCTTCCGGATCTGCCAGTGTTACCAGATGTCCCAGGGCCCAGGTCACTACATAGTCTTTTCCTTCCAGGGTTCCGTTCCCCTTCTGACTGCAGTGGAGGACTCTAGCAATGTCTCTGGCAACGGATGGCTTCTCCGCAATTACTAATGATTTCATATTTTTTCTTTCACCTCTTACTCTTTGGAGCCTGTTTCCTAATGGCTCCGGGGTTCAACTATTATAGCATGAAAAAAGCACTTCGTCCAGAAAAGGGCCGAAGCCTTTTTCCGTCGAAATGCTCTTTACTTTCATATTACTCTCAGCAGCTGTTCATGCACATTTTCCGCTGATCTTATAACCCACTCCACGAACTGTTTCCACCAGATCTCCTGCCGAGCCAAGCTTCTGGCGAAGGGTACGGATATGTACATCTACGGTTCTGCTCTCCCCGTCGAATTCATATCCCCAGATCTGATTTAAAAGCTGTGTTCTGGAAAGAACCGTACCACTGTTTTTCAGAAGGAGACAAAGCATCTCGTATTCTTTCAGTGTCAGATTCACAGGCTCCTGATCAACAGTTACCTCATGTCTTCCCGGACATACATAAAGATTTTCCATACGATACTCCTCTGCGCCATTGTCCTCTGATCTCCGAAGAAGGGCACGTACCCTGGAGATCAGTTCCATCATGCGGAACGGCTTCGGAATGTAATCATCTGCACCGCTGTCCAGACCTACCACGGTATCAAACTCACTTCCTTTTGCAGTAAGCATGATCACCGGAAGTTTCCGCACATCCGGACGGATACGGATTTTTTTTAAAATAGACAGTCCGTCTTCCTCCGGAAGCATAATGTCCAGAAGCACCAGTGAAGGCAGTTCTTTTTCCAGCGCTTTCCAGAAAAGTGATGGCCGTTCAAAACCCTGTGCCTCCAGACCCTGACTGTTTAATGTATATACAACAAGTTCACGGATACTTTCATCATCTTCCACAAGATATATCATAATTTTCCTCCAGCTTCATTTTTCATCTGATACGTGCAAGTATAAAGTGCATTCGTAAAATCCAGCATAGAAAAAAGGTTAAGTTTATGTAAAATATAGAAATCCTTAAGAAATTTTAATTTGTAAAAGCCGAACGTCAATGTTATGATAAAGCAGAGAGTTGTTTGGAGGTTTTTTTTATGTATTCTTTTATTGTGAATCCCAATTCAAGATCCGGTGAGGGACGTAATGTCTGGAACCGGCTTCGCAGCATCATGGAAAGTCAGGGGATCTCATATCAGTATTTTCTCACAGAATATGTGGGACACGCCACAGTACTGGCACGAAGGATCAGTGCCGCCGGAACACCGGAGGATCCGGTAACTCTGGTAACAGTAGGCGGTGACGGCACTATTTATGAAGTACTTACCGGGATCATTGATCTGTCTTCGGTTGTTTTCGGATTTATCCCGGTCGGGTCCGGCAACGATTTCTGCCGCAGTATGGGCCTGCCCTTTGATCCTTTTGAAGCGCTTCGCTCTATCCTTGAAAACAGACGGACCATTTTCATGGATGTTCCTGTTCTCCACCTTGGCAGCCATTCCTACCGTTTCGGCATCAGTGCAGGAATGGGCTACGATGCGGCAATCTGTCAGGAAGTCCTGATCACACCTGGCAAAAAATTTCTCAACCGTCTCCATATGGGTAAACTCATCTACCTTATGGTGGCACTGAAGCAATTTCTCTTCCTTACTCCGTCCCCGGTCACGATAACACTTGACGGGAACAAGCCACAAACCTTCAGTAGGACTTGGTTTGCGGCTGTAATGAACCAGAAATATGAAGGCGGAGGCTTTAAATTCTGTCCAAACGCCAGTCCGGAGGATGGTTTACTGGATGTGATCGTTATTGAAGGAATCTCCAAGCTGAAAATGCTGTTCTGCCTGCCGAGCGCTCTCTGGGGAAAACATACCCGCATTCGCGGTGTACATATTTTACAGTGCAGGAACGTACATATTACAAGTGCCCATTCCCTTCCTGTGCATAAAGACGGAGAATCCGGCGGGATCCAGCGTGAATTTTCTGTGACCATTGAAAAGAAACCTTTAAAAATCATAATGCCTGTGTTATAGTAGCAGGTAGATACTTAACAAAAAAGAAGCTTAAGGCTGACATCAGCCATACCTCAAGAAAAGGAGCGGCAAAATGTTGAGTAAAATAAAAAAATACAGGCACGGTTTTATCATAGCTATCTATTTCGTTGCCTATCTTATCCTGTTTGGATATCTGGAGCAGCGGCCTGTACGAGCCTACCATATTGTACATACTGTTTTTGATGATATGATCCCGTTCTGCGAGATTTTTATTATTCCGTACCTTTTATGGTTTCCATATGTGATAATGACGGTTGTGTATTTCCTGTTTCGCAATAAGAATAAAAAGGAATATTTCCAGCTGATCTTCAACCTGATGATGGGAATGACGGTTTTCCTTGTTGTTTCCTACATCTATCCGAACGTTCAGTATCTCCGCCCTGCGGTATTCCCCAGAAGCAACATCTTTACACGACTGGTGGCTGAGATCTATCGGACAGATACTCCCACCAATATCCTGCCAAGTATCCATGTATTTAATTCCCTGGCTGTTTATTTTGCCATTCATCACTGCCAGGCACTAAAAGACAGGAAATGGCTTCAGCGAGGAGCTCTGATCCTTTCTGTTCTGATCATCCTGTCCACCATGTTTATCAAGCAACATTCTGTGATCGATGTATGTCTTGGCACCACACTGGCACTGTTCGGACATCTCCTGTTCTATCCACAGAGAGTGGATGATTATGAGGAACAGCGCTCCCTATCCCATATGCGTAAGAAGAAGCCGGAACAGAATTTATAAAAAAAAGCCCCGTTTGGGGCTTTTTTTAATTAAATCCATAAAACTTCTGACAGATCTTATAGGCTGCCACAAACATCTTTCTTCCACCTCTTCCGGGAAGATTGGACACCCTTCCGAAGAGACTTCTCCGAAGCTTCCGGTACAGTCCCATATTCTGGTCTTTGATGTAATCCTGCAGCTCCTGTTTTTTATCCAGGCATTCCTGCGTTGCAGCTCTTACCAGCATGATCGAAGAAACGGTTGTGATGATATCCAGATAGCTGAACATATAAGCACGAAGTCTGCGGTTGCTCACATTAGCCTTCAGATAGGCGTCCACCATCAGTTTGTTTACACGGATCTGCTGATCGATACGCTTGATCATCACTTTCTCATTGACAGACTGATCATCTCTTCCAATAAAATATCGATAGAAATTTACATCCAGATAATAGAGATTTTTTACATAGGGAAGCGGCTCAAACGCAAACAGGTTATCTACGTAGAACGTATGCTTCGGAAGCTCCATTCCACAGTCATGGAGAAGTTTTGTACGGTATATCATGGAATGCATAAGGAGATACTGGCCTTTTTTCATGTGGCGTACCTCATCCCATCCGAAAATCTGGTTTGTCGGAAAACAGTGTCTGTACTGCATGATCTTTTTGCGGGTAGCTCCCTGCTTCTCATAAACGAAATTACTGATGAGAAGATCCACGGTCTCAGCCCCACGTGTCAGTTCATAAAGTGTTTTCAGGACCTCATAGTAGGCGTCCTGATTTACCCAGTCATCACTGTCCACAACCTTGAAATAAAGTCCTGTTGCATTTTTGATCCCTGTGTTGACTGCCTGTCCATGGCCGCCATTTTCCTGATGTATGGCTTTTACGATAGTTGGATATTTCTCGGCATAATCATCTGCAATCTCGGCAGTACGGTCACTGGAGCCATCATCTACAATGATGATCTCCACTTCCTCTCCTCCGATCAGCAGGGAATTGATGCATTTTGACATATAAGCCTCTGAATTATAGCATGGTATTGCTACGCTCAAAAGTTTCATGAGTTTTCCTCCTTCATATATCTGGTGTATGCGCGAAACGCAGATGGTATTGCATATTTTTTATCGGATTCTCTCTTATCCACAAACAGGAACTCCCCCTGCGGTGCTTCTTCCAGAGAGGATACAGCGATACGATAAGCACACATCCTCCATTCAATATGGGAAAAAATGTGCTTCGCATCCGACAGTGCTTCGATCCGCAGTGGTTCCAGCCCCATGGCTTTTACCCGGGCAAGTGCCGCCTTCTCCGTCAGATGTCCTTCCACATTTGGAAGCTCATAAAGGCCTGCCAGAAGTCCTGTATCCGGACGTTTACGGATCGCTGTACCTGCTCCGTCCTGGATCACAAGGACCGTTCGCTGTTCTATGGTGCGGGCTTTCTTCGGTGCTTTTACGGGAAGTTCTTCTACAGTTCCATGCTTTCTGGCAAGGCAAAAATGCCCCAGCGGGCATTCTTCGCACTTTGCTACTCCGTTTGGAACACAGACTACAGCTCCCAGCTCCATCATAGCCTGGTTGAAATCCCCTGGTCTGTCCTCAGACATCTGCTCTGTAAGATCATTTTCCACCGATTTCCGTACAGACTGTTTCATGATATCTCCACGGTTTTCGGTGAGTCTTGCGTATACCCGCAGCACATTTCCATCTACTGCAGGGACTTTCTTTCCGTAGGCAATGGACGCAATGGCACCTGCCGTATATCTTCCTATTCCTTTTAACGAGAGAAGTGTCTCAAAATCCTCAGGGATCCTGCCTCCATATTCTTCCATGACCTGAACAGCCGCTTTCTGCATGTTGCGGACACGGCTGTAATAGCCAAGGCCTTCCCACAGCTTGATGATCCTCTCTTCCGGTGCCGCCGCAAGGGCTGCTACATCCGGAAGTTCCTGGATAAAGCGCTGAAAATAAGGTTTCACAGCTTCCACTCGGGTCTGCTGGAGCATGATCTCAGATACCCAGGTATAATAGGCATTGTCTTTATCTCTCCAGGGCAGGATCCTTTTGTTTTTATCGTACCATTTCAGAAGGGGTTCTGCAATGTTTTCAGGCATATCATTTCCTTTCTATAATCTTACCGGTATCGGATCACAGATCTTCATGGAATCTTCCGTGACGGCACAGTCATAGGCCAGGATGTGAACACCGGCATCTGCTGCCGCCTTAAGTGTCTCTCCAAATTCCGGATGTGTCTCCCGATTTGGTTCAAAATACCTTACACCCTTCATCTGGATCACCAGAAGAAGATACGCCTCATAGCCGTCAGCTGCTGCATGCATCAGCTCACAGAGATGCTTGATCCCCCGTTCTGTAGGTGCGTCCGGAAAGCGCACGATATTATTTTCTTCCAGAGTGACGCCTTTTACCTCGATAAAAGCCTTTCGCTTCCCGGATTCCACATACAGGTCAAAACGGGAATTTCCGTATGTCTTTTCTCTCCTGACAGTCACTTTCTCCGGAAAAAGATTTCCGGCCGCCACCCACTCTTCTGCTGCTTTATTTGGGGCCTGGGAATCCATATTGATCCAGCGGCCCTCCTTGTTCACACTGATCAGATCGTATTTCGTTTTCCTGGCAGGATTATCACTCTTTTCCAGGATCACTTCTGCTTCCGGAACAAGAAGTTCCCGGCATCTGCCTGTATTCTTCACATGGACCGTTTCCAGCTGATCCCCGATCTGCACATGAGCGATAAAACGGTTAGGCCTGTCTTTGAATATACCTCTGATCGTATTCTTATAATTCATAGTTTTTCCCTCGTAACCCTTACTATAACATAAAATCTTCAAAAGCGCAGTTGCTTTTTTTTCTTTTCTCATATAGAATTATTTTGATAACTGTTCACTGGTAATATTCCGCGAGGTGTTTTTTGTGAGCGAAGGCCACAGAAAACCCGAGACATACCGCGCGAATTTATGCGATTAACATAAATTCTGTGCATCGCGAAGCGTATTGCTGAGAACGGAGTGAACAGTAACTTGTTTTGTACTATGTCCAGTACAAAGGGTTGCTTTTTTTACATATCATAGTTTTTTGGGGAGGTTTTTCTGATGGACAGTATTATTTTTGATGTTGACGGTACGCTCTGGGATTCCACCGGGATCGTAGCTGAGGCCTGGAGTGATTACCTTATCCATACGGAGCACATGGATACCGATGTAAGCGCCAAACGACTGATGGGGCTTTTCGGCCAGCTGCTGCCGGATATCGCAAAGGCTCTTTTCCCTGAGCTTCCGGAAGCAGAACAGCTTCGTATCATCGACGGCTGCTGCCAGGCAGAGCACGAGGCACTGCTTCGCAAATGTGCTCCGCTGTATCCGGATCTTGAGGAAACACTGAAGATTCTTTCCAGCCGTTTTCCTCTTTTTATCGTCAGTAACTGCCAGGCCGGATATATTGAAGTGTTCCTGAAATCCACAGGCTTCGGACACTATTTCAAGGGCCATCTCTGTCCCGGTGACACCGGCATGGCCAAAGCGGAAAATATCATGAAGATCCGCGAGGATAATAATCTTTCCGATCCGGTTTATATCGGTGATACTATAGGAGACTTTAATGCCTGCCGGAAAGCAGGAGTTCCTTTTATCTTTGCTGAATACGGTTTCGGTCAGGTGGATAAACCGGATTACCGGATCACCAGGCCTTTTGACCTTACGGAGATATGCAGATGAGTATGAAAAGATCAAAATCCATAGACCTTACTTCCGGTCCGATCCTGAAAACGCTTTCAGAGCTTGCTCTTCCTATCATGGCATCTTCCCTTCTTGGAACTGCCTATAATATCACAGATATGGCCTGGATCGGGCTTCTGGGCTCCAAGGCAGTTGCCGGTGTCGGTGTGGGCGGCATGTATGTGTGGCTTTCCCAGGGACTGGTAGCCCTTCCACGAATGGGCGGACAGGTAAACACCGCACAATCCTGCGGCCGGAAGGATTATAAAGAGGCACGTTCCTACGCGGCCAGTGCCCTGCAGATGACCATTCTCTTCGGTCTCTTATTTTCTGCAGCAAGTATTATATTTCTTGATCCTCTGATCGGATTTTTTAATCTGACAGACCCGGAAGCATATTCTTCTGCCAGATCTTATATGCTGATCACCTGCGGACTGATCATTTTTTCCTTCCTGAACCTGACTCTCACCGGACTTTTTACAGCCCAGGGAGATTCCAGATCTCCGCTGATGGCCAATTTTCTTGGACTTGTGGGAAATATGCTCCTGGATCCGCTCCTGATCCTTGGCATTGGACCTTTTCCACGGCTTGAAACGTTAGGTGCTGCCATTGCCACAGTAACTGCACAGTTTCTGGTTTTTGCAGTGCTGGTTTTCCGGATCTTTACTTCCGGGCTGGAAACAAATGTACTTCGTGAACTTCATCTTTTTTCACGTTTTCCGGGAAAATTTTATAAAAATATCTTCCGCATTGGTTTTCCAACCGCTATCCAGAGCATGCTCTACTGTATGATCTCCATGGTACTGACCAGAATGGTTTCCGCCTTCGGTGCTGCTGCCATTGCTGTCCAGCGTGTGGGCGGACAGATCGAATCCGTTTCCTGGAACACCGCGGACGGCTTTGCCTCTGCCTTAAATGCTTTTACCGCACAGAATTTCGGTGCAAAAAAATACGACCGCATCCGCCAGGGCTACCGTATTTCCTTTGGTATCCTGACAATCTGGGGCCTTATCATAACTGCAGCCTTTGTGCTGCTCCCACGCCCGATCTCCGGACTGTTTTTCCATGATCCGGAATCCCTTGGGATTTCTGTAAATTACCTGATCATCATCGGCTTCTGTGAGGCTTTCATGGCCATTGAGCTGATGACCATCGGTGCACTGTCCGGCCTTGGTATGACCAAGCTCTGCAGTATCATCAGTATTATCCTGACAGGGGCCAGAATCCCGCTTGCCATGCTGCTGACTCATGCGGGAATGGGACTCAATGGTATCTGGTGGGCACTTTCCCTTACTTCTATCGTAAAGGGAATCATCTTTACTCTGACATTCCGGCAGACCAGCCGAACGAAATTAAACTAAATACAGACAGAAAAACTCCCCGCGGATACCGGAGCCTGATCAGACAGGTTACCGTTTCACGGGGAGTTCTGCTTTTTTACCTAAAGGATAGTTCTGATACTTCTGATCATTTTTTGATACATTTTGTTCTG
The DNA here is from genome assembly GCF_023669475.1 of Blautia sp. MB18-30. Lineage (NCBI taxonomy): Bacteria > Bacillati > Bacillota > Clostridia > Lachnospirales > Lachnospiraceae > Blautia > Blautia sp. MB18-30. The sequence goes on from NZ_JAMOYY010000005.1 coordinate 14,608, forward strand.
AGTACAAACAGAAATACCGCAAGTATCACAAACAGAATTACTACATAGGCAATCTTTGCTGCTACACTTGTGGTGAATGCGTCAACTCCTGTAGCCACTCCGATAAGTATCAGACAGATTCCTGAAACTTTTTCCATTTTTTTCTCATCATACTTCTGGGCTCTGGCCTGTGTGTTTCCGCCTTTCATAAAAAAGGAACCGTGTCCGGTAAAAAGCATAAATCCTACTACCAGTGCTGCGATTGTAAGTATAAAGCTGAATGACTGATCAAACATAATATTTTCCTCCTGCTAAAGAACAGGAGCCACGCACCGGATCACCGGCTGGCTCCTGTTTGTTTTTTGACTACAGATCCGATCAATAGAAACAGACGATCGGAACATTATACTGGATAATGTTGTAAAGCTCTCCCGCTTTATCCGGCGGCATATTGATACAGCCGTGGGAACCTCCGGTTAGATACCGATCGCCTCCAAAATACGGCTGCCAGTCTGCATCATGAAATCCAATGCCTCCGTTAAACGGCATCCAGTAGGTTACTGGCTGTTCATAGGAATAGGTTCCGTCTGCTTTCTTGGTGCCCCGTAGCACATCCGGGCTCTTCTTATAGTACAAGGTGAAGATTCCAGGAGGTGTTTTTCTCTTGGGATCACTTGCAAGTCCGGATACGATATCTGATTCAAAGATCACATTTCCATCCTGATAATACCACATATACTGTTCTGTAAGGTCCACTTCAATGTAGGTATTTCCCAGATCATTCACACCATAGGAATTGGCTCTCATGGAATAAACCGGCTCTCTGGTCGTCTGAGCTCCGGACTGGATCTCCTGGGTAAGCTGTGCCACCTCTCCGTCCTGATCGATCTTCCAGCCATATGCAGAACCGGAAACCGAAACAGTTCTTCCGCTTGTTGTCTGGAACTGTCGCTCTGTACCTACTGTATCATGATCCGCTGCAAGCTGTGCCACATAATCCACGATATGCTGTTTGAAGGATGCATCATCCTGGATCAGCTGACCCTTTTCGTCAAACTGCAGCCAGTTCTTGATGGTGCTTCCATCAAGTGTTACTGTCTCATCTCCAAATGTGTAGGTGATGCTTGCCCTCGCAAAGTTATTATATGCATCCACCGTTGCCTGCAGATCTGCACTGTCGCTGGTCACATCTGCTTTCACATAAGCATCCGGGTTACTGCCAAGATCTACTTCCCCGTCATCGCTGCTGATAGCATCACTGATCATCTGATAGGCTTCTTTTACCTTCAGTTCACTTCCCACTGTCTCCGGCACGATCGTAAACTCGGAATCATTAAAGCTTACGTACGCATTCTCCGGTGCTACCTGATTCTCTTTCTGGGCACAGTTCAGTGCTTTCACTTCTGACTCCAGCTTTGACTTGTCAAAAGCTGTCTGCTCACTGGCTGTGTAAGTCGTCTTTTCAAAAAATCCTCTCACCCATTCATAGGGCTTCTGCGCTTTCAAAAGCTTCAGAACTTCACCACTGGATATATAACGATAACTGATATCCGTTCCTTCTATCGTCTGCGGTTCCTGATCTCTGGCCTTTACCTGGATGGAATAGCCTTCCATTTTTTTTGCGATCTCCTGCTCAACCTCATATGCAGTCCTGTTGGAGCTGTCGATCCCGTTAATCGTTGTGCCCTCAAAGAAATGACTGGTGTAATAATAAGATACTCCTGCATATGCACAGCCTGCCACTACCAAAACCATGGCGGCGATCATTCCGGTTACCTTCAGTGCCTTATGCTTTTTCTTTTCGGGTATAACGATAGGTTCAAATTCAGATTCATCGATAGGTACGTAGGTGATCTTCCTTGGCCTTGCTGATTTCGAAGGTCGTGCCGACTTGTGAGCAGCTGATCTGTTATTTTTATTTTCAGGCTGAGGCTCTCCTGCAGTATCACTGACGATCTTTGCCATGGCATCATTGATCCTGTCCTCGATATCCCTCTTTTCATCGTTGCTCATATTTATTCACCTCTATGTTCATGTGCCTTCAAAAAAGGCATCTTTCCATTGATACTTTCTGGTCTTACTCACCAGCTTTTTCATTATATCATACTTTCCGGAAATTGCATCTCATTTCACGGTTTTTTTATAACTTATTTGTACCGTACAGCTTCCGCGCCATATCTTTCATAACATAGAAATACATTACCCAAAGGAGCACTGACGCAAAGATCCAGGCCACCGGACTTGCAAGACAGGTACCGATATAGCTGCTTTTTCCGGCTGCAACGGTAGCGGTGATCCCTCTTCCTGCAAGCTCAGCCACACCGGCCATCATAGGAAGAAGACCATATCCCATTCCCTGGATCCCGTTTCGCAGTACATTGACAAAATACAGAGGAATAAAAAACAGTGCCACACATTTTACATAGATTGCTACCATAGGAAGCACTTCTTCAATGTTATCTGAGATAAACAGATATGCAAAATATTTTCCCGCAAAGAACAGAAAACTGCCAACAACAACAGAATATACAATTCCTATAAAATGCGAAGCCCGGAAGCCTTCCCGCACTCTCTCAAGTTTTCCGGCTCCGATATTCTGTGCATTGTAGGTAGCGCTGGCAGTTCCCTGTGCCACATATGCCTGGGTGAAGATCTGCTCGATCTTACTTCCTGCTGTAAACGCCGCCACCGCATAAGAGCCAAGCATATTTAAGGCTGACTGTACCATCATGGTTCCGATCGCCGTAATGGAATACTGCAGTCCCATTGGGATTCCCACACCGATCTGCTTGGCTGCGAGGTTACGTCTGAAATACCAGTCTTCTTTTTTCATACGGAGCTCCGGCACAAACTTCCAGATATATACCAGACATAAGACTCCTGAAACTCCCTGGGAAATAATGGTAGCCCAGGCTGCTCCAGGCGCTCCCAGCTTAAACACGATGATAAATACAAGGTCAAGCACAATATTCAGCATTGCAGATAAGATCAGAAAATACAGTGGTACCTTACTGTTTCCCAGTGCACGGAGGATACTGGCCAGGATATTATATAATGCCTGGGCAAAAATCCCTCCGCAGATGATCATAACGTAAGCATATGCATCCTTGAAAATATCATCCGGCGTATGCATAAATTTCAGAAGTGCATGCATACCTGTCATGCTGACTGCTGTCATCACTGCCGAGACCAGCGCTGTCAGGATCAGTGCATTGCCCACGGTCTGACGCATCTCATCCATTTTTCCCGCACCGTACTTCTGTGCAGTCAGTACGGTAAAACCGGCAGTAAGTCCCAGAAGAAAGCCTATGATCAAAAAGATGATAGTTCCTGTTGAGCCAACTGCCGCCAGTGCCTTTGTTCCTACAAATTTTCCTACAACCACCGCATCTACCATATTGTAGAACTGCTGAAATACATTACCAATAAATACCGGGATCGTAAATCCCAGGAGCACTTTTACCGGTTTTCCCTGTGTCATGTCTGTTTTCATGAAATCTTTTTTCCCCCCATTTAATTTGATCGTTCCTAAACTTTGTGCTGCTTTTTGTTATTCTTTTTATTATTCTTTCTGTAACTTTACAGTTGCTCAAAAGTTACCTGTTTTTATGTATCAGAGGGATTATAGTTGAAATGGAATGATTTTACAAGATGATTTTGAAATTTTTTTTCATGTGTGAAAACAGAAACAATCGGATGAAAAAATCCCGGCAGATCCGTAAAAATCTGCCGGGATTCCGTGAATCTTATTTATTTCTCAACAAGAAGAGACTCTCCTGTCATTTCCTTCGGCTGCTCCATACCCATAAGCTGGATCAGAGTCGGAACGATATCTGCAAGACATCCGTTCTCACGAAGTGTGTATTTCGGATCTGCGTTTACAAGGATAAACGGTACCGGATTAGTTGTATGAGCTGTCCATGGCTCACCTGTTTCATAATTTACAAGCTGCTCTGCGTTACCATGGTCAGCGCAGATAAAGAGCTGTCCGTCAACCTCTTTGATTGCCTCTACAGCCTTACCAACACACGCATCAACAGTCTCAACAGCCTTGATCGCAGCTGCCTCAACACCTGTATGGCCAACCATATCCGGGTTCGCAAAGTTGATGATGATCACATCATATTTGTCAGATTTGATCGCCTCTACAAGCTTTTCACAAACCTCCGGTGCACTCATCTCCGGCTGCATATCGTAGGTCGGAACCTTCGGGGATTTTACAAGGATTCTGTCCTCTCCTTTGTTTGGCTCCTCAACACCACCGTTGAAGAAGAATGTAACATGTGCATATTTCTCTGTCTCGGCGATACGTGCCTGTGTCATATCGTGAGCTGCAAGGTACTCACCGAAGGTATTGTGAAGAAGAACCTTGTGGAATGCTACCAGCTTATTCTGGATGGTATCATCATACTCTGTGAAGCATACGAATGTGGTATCCAGTCTCTTTGCTCTCTCAAAGCCCTTAAAATCGTCATCACAGAAAGCTCTTGTGATCTCTCTTGCACGGTCCGGACGGAAGTTGAAGAATACAACGGAATCCTTATCGGAAATAGTTGCAACCGGTTTGCCGTCCTTCTCGATAACAGTCGGAAGCACAAATTCATCTGTCTTGTCATCATCATAGGAAGCCTGAACTGCTGCTGCAGCATCTGTTCCCTTTACGCCTTCGCCCTGTGTAAGAGCTTTATATGCAAGCTCAACACGATCCCAGCGGTTATCACGATCCATTGCATAATAACGTCCGGAGATCACACCGATCTCACCAACGCCGATCTCTTTCATTTTAGCTTCCAGCTGCTCTACAAACTCTTTACCGGATGCAGGCGGTGTGTCACGTCCATCCAGGAAGCAGTGTACGTAAACTTTCTTGAGTCCCTCTCTCTTTGCCATCTCAAGAAGTCCGTAGAGATGTGTATTGTGGCTGTGTACTCCACCGTCAGAAAGAAGTCCCATAAAATGGATCGCGGAATCGTTGTCTTTTGCATTCTTCATAGCAGTAAGAAGTGCCTCATTCTTGAAGAAATCGCCGTCCTGGATCTCTTTTGTGATCCTTGTAAGCTCCTGGTATACGATACGGCCTGCGCCCATGTTCATATGACCAACCTCGGAGTTACCCATCTGTCCGTCCGGAAGACCTACCGCAAGACCGCTGGCATTGCCTTTTACAAATGGATAATCTTTCATGAGTCCGTCCATAACCGGTGTTTTTGCCTCATATACAGCATTTCCGTCATGTCTGTCATTGAGTCCGTATCCATCAAGGATCATTAAAACTGTTGGTTTTTTGCTCATAATTTTCCCCTTCTTATCTTTGATCGAAAATCTGTCCGGCACAGCTCTTCACTGATTCTGAAACCCTCTGTACCATTCAGGATTCTTTTGTTTTCCATTTTATATAGTACCAAAATCCAGAAATTTTGCAACGTTTTCTTTGACAAAAATTTGTCTGTTTTCAATTTCCCGACAACTGATACGGCTGATCTGTAAATTTACGCGAAAGATATTATTTCTGGTATACACGGATCATAGAAGAAATCTTTCTTACAGATGCGCTGTTTTCCAGTTCTTCCTTAACCTTAAAGAAAGCGCCCTCGCTTACAAGTTTGGTGATCACAACAACCTCTGCGGTATCCGGTCTCTTGCTTTCTTTCTGCATGATCTGTGCCACGCTTGCCTGATATTTTGCAAAATGCTCCAGGATTTCAGCCAGCACACCGCAGCGGTCCTCTACCTGCAGGCGGAGGAAATAACGGTTATGGGTATCTGCCATATTTTTTACCGGAAGTGTCTTATAGCAGGTGCAGCCTACTCTTCCGCAGCAATCTGCCTTCATATTACGGACTACCTCAAATACATCACCGGCAACCGCACTTGCTGTAGGAAGCTCACCTGCTCCACGTCCGTAGAACATGGTATCTCCTACTGCATCTCCGTGTACAAAAACCGCATTATAAGAATCATTGACGGATGCAAGGGGATGCTCTGCCGGGATCAGCATCGGGCAGACATAGGCCTCAACGCCGTCCTCCTGACAGCGTGCAACACCCAGAAGCTTGATCTCGCAGCCCATTTCTTTTGCGTAACGGATATCCTTTGCCGTGATCTTTGTGATTCCTTCTATATGAACATTATCAAGGGTAACTCTGGAATTAAAGGCAACTGATGCAAGGATGGCAACCTTTCTTCCAGCATCAATTCCCTCGATATCTGCAGTAGGATCTGCCTCTGCATATCCAAGTTCTGTAGCAAGAGCAAGAGCATCTGAAAATTCCATTCCCTCCTGGGACATCTTGGTAAGGATAAAGTTCGTAGTTCCGTTTACGATTCCCATAACTTCCGTTACATGGTTGGCCTCAAGACTGTTCTTCAACGGGCTGATGATCGGGATTCCTCCGGCAACTGCTGCCTCAAACAGAAAATCCTTCTGCGCTGCCCTGGCAGTTTCCAGGATCTCTTTTCCGTGGACTGCGATCAGATCCTTGTTTGCAGTTACAACGTTCTTGCCGGCTTTCAGTGCTGCAAGGATATAAGTACGTGCCGGCTCGATCCCGCCGATCAGCTCGATCACAATATCAATGGAAGGATCTCCCTCAATATCTGCCCAGTCTGTTGTAAGAACAGAAGGATCGTCTACCTTCCCGGACGCTTTCTCAAGGTTACGCACCAGGATCTTTGTGATCTTTACCTGGCATCCAAGCTTGGCTGTCATTTCCTGCTCCTGGCTTTTGATCACTTTATATACACCGGTTCCTACTGTTCCGAGACCAAGAAGGGCCGCATTTACGACTTTTTCGTTCATTTTCTGATGTCCCCTTTCCGTTTTTTCCAATTTTTATCAGAGTAACTCCTATGTTATGGCAGAAAACGCTTTTTGTCAAGTTCCGGCAGAGGAAGCAATTCCAGCCAGCTGCCAAAAAGTCCGGTGATCAGTTCCTGCACCATAGCTTTTGACTGTGGTTCCAGTTTATCCAGCTGGCGCACCATGGCAGCCAGACTTTTCAGACCACCTTCCTGGATTTGGGAAATGGTATCTGCTCCGGTTGCTTCCAACACAGAAAAGAGTTCCCCGATGAGATGCTCTCTCTGCTTTTTATCCATATGGTCGATCCATTTATGAAGACTTCGATTTGACGCCGCAGCTCTTCTTGTCAAACTTTCTTTCTCTATAAAGGATGACCCCATTACCTCCCAGGTAAAAGCATCATGCTGCAGGATTCCCTTCTGTGTACTGGCTACGATCCGCGGATCTTTCTGATGGCTGAGCAGCATACCGATCACAGATGCCTCGGGAATGATACGGGTGACTTTTGGCAAAACGCTTTCCACTCTTCCGGGACTGAAAAATCCTTCTGGAAAACCCGGGCCATCATTATCATAGACAGAAAGAAGCTTTTCCTGCAGGATGTCACTGCACTGCATCGCTGCATACATAGCCAGATTTCCTCCTTTGGAATGACCGCCGATCCGCAGCATGGACTGTATATAAGTTCCATGCGTTTCCAGATATTCCAACGCTTTTCTGTGCGAAGGAACAACTCCGTTGCTTAAGTTAAAATCCTCCTTCCATCCCACAATGGTATCATCGGTTCCACGAAATGAAATATATGTGGTTCCATCATCCAGTCCTATAGTCACTGCCGCAAACTGCTGAGCCTGACTGGAAATGATTTCATTGACAAAGCCCCCTACTGTACATTTCCGGAATCTCTCCGCACAGGCCATTTTTTCAAGGAGCACCGGTGTATTCTGCAGAAATGCACTTTCTGCTTTCAGATCCTTCTTCATTTCCTGTCTGGAAAAAGCCGCAAAGAGTTCTTCTACAGAAAGAGTATTTCCGTTTTTTACTTCTGCCATCTCATCCAGATCAAGATAGGAAAAACACGCCAGTATCAGATTGTCAACTTCATTAAAGGGTGACTGCTCAAAGGTAAGATCTCCTCTCCAGTCAAGATAATCCAGAATATTCCCCATAAAATCCTCCGCAAATGATCATATAAGCGTCTTACGCACAGCTGCAGGCTTTCTTTCTATTATAATACGTAACGGCTGCATCACAGCACAGCCATCTGATGCGTTTCTGCCGTTATCAGATAACCGTTTTCTGAAACGACATACCCTGCCAGATATTTATTGTTATCATACCATAAATCCTGATCATTTGCTCCTTTCATCCATTTTTTTTCTGAGATAAAGGATGTAATGAATGCAGCCGCAGGTAAAAGCCGGAAACAGTATCGACAGGCCTGCTGCTGACATCATATAGATCACTGCCCCTTTTCCGTCATCCGGTGTTCCTGCCACAAAGCAGTAGAACATGGTAGCTGAAAAATACAGTGTGATCACCACTGAAATTAAGATTTTAAAAAACTTCCTCATTGCTTCTCCTTTCTGTAGTGTCGATATAAGGACACTGTTGTGATTCCAATTTTACCTTCATAATAAGATTAATTCAAGGATGAATCGGACAGGATATATATATGATAAAATATGACAGATTTTGGGTCACGATGAAGGAGCGTGGAATCACTCAGTATGATCTTTATGAACATTACCAGATCACCCGTTCACTTCTGGACAGACTTCGAAAAAATAAAAATGTTGAAATTTATACCATAGACAGGCTGTGTTCCATTCTCCACTGCAAGATCGAGGACATTGTGGAACACGTTCCCGAGCCTGACGAAAGGAACGAACATACAGAAAAAGCTTCAGAGAAAAACAATCCTTACTCTGAAGATAAGAAAAACTCTCTCTGACTGTGATCAGATGCAGCTTTTTTGTTGGCTGTGCTATCCGTGTCAGGGAGAGTTTTTCTGGTTTTTTTTTTTAAAGATATAAAAAAAGGGGCCGAAGCCCCTTTTTAAGTGAATCTTATTTGTAGTTTACGATCTTTCCGAAATCTGGTTTCAGGGAAGCGCCGCCTACAAGACCGCCATCGATGTCAGCCTGAGCGAATAAGTCAGGAGCTGTTGCAGCGTTTACAGATCCGCCGTACTGGATACGGATCTCTGCTGCTGTAGCATCATCATAGATCTCAGCGATGCATTTACGGATATCAGCGCAAACTTCCTGAGCCTGCTCTGTTGTAGCTGTCTTACCTGTTCCGATAGCCCAGATCGGCTCGTAAGCGATAACTGCTGTCTTAGCCTGATCAGCTGTAACACCCTGGAATCCAACCTTAACCTGCTGACGGATGAAGTCCATTGTTACGCCCTGCTCTCTCTGAGTAAGTGTCTCACCACAGCACATGATCGGTGTGATGCCATGCTCGAAAGCTTTGAGCATTTTTTTGTTAACGTCCTCGTTTGTCTCACCGAAGTACTCTCTTCTCTCGGAGTGTCCAAGTACAACGTACTTAACGCCTGCATCTACGAGCATAGCCGGAGCGATCTCACCTGTGTAAGCGCCTTTCTCCTCGAAGTACATGTTCTCAGCACCAACCTGGATGTTAGAACCTTTAGCTGCCTCAACAACAGGGATGATGTCGATAGCCGGTACGCAGAATACTACGTCAACTTCATCGTTAACAACAAGCGGTTTTAAAGTCTCAACAAGCTTTACAGCCTCGCTTGGTGTCATGTTCATTTTCCAGTTTCCAGCAATAATTTTCTTTCTTGCCATTGTTTTTATCTCCTTTTTTGTGTTCTTGGAACACTTTATTTTTTATCAGTCTTTATCGTTAGCTGCTGCTACGCCCGGAAGCTCTTTGCCCTCAAGGAACTCAAGAGAAGCACCGCCACCTGTGGAGATGTGTGTCATCTTGTCGCCATATCCAAGGATATTTACAGCTGCTGCGGAATCACCACCACCGATGATGGTTGTTGCATCTGTCTCAGCAAGAGCTTTGGCAACTGCTTCTGTACCATGAGCGAAGTTCGGCATCTCGAAGCATCCCATCGGTCCGTTCCATACAACAGTCTTGGCATCTTTTACAGCGTCTGCAAAAAGCTTCTCAGTCTCCGGTCCGATATCCATTCCTTCCCATCCGTCCGGAATCTCACCACGTTTTACAACCTGGATATTGCAGTCATTGGAGAAGTTATCACCGATTCTGTTATCTACAGGAAGAAGAAGCTTCACGCCCTTCTCCTCTGCTTTCTTCATCATGTCAAGAGCATACTGAAGGTAATCATCCTCGCAGAGGGATGTTCCGATATGTCCGCCCATAGCCTTGGAGAATGTATAGGACATACCACCACCGATGATCAGTGTATCTACCTTGTCAAGAAGGTTGTTGATTACAGAGATCTTGCTGGAAACCTTAGCACCGCCAAGAATTGCTACGAATGGTCTCTCCGGATTGTTTACAGCGTTTCCAAGGAAATCGATCTCTTTCTGCATCAGATATCCTACAACTGCTGTTTTTACATATTTGGTAACACCTACGTTAGAGCAGTGAGCTCTGTGAGCAGTTCCGAATGCATCATTTACAAATACATCACAGAGGGAAGCAAGATCTTCGCTGAACTTGTCTTCGTTCTTTGTCTCTTCTGCACGATAACGTGTGTTCTCAAGAAGAACTACATCGCCATCTTTCATCTCTGCTACAGCAGCTTTTGCGTTCGGTCCTACTACCTCAGGATCTGCTGCAAATTTTACTTCCTGGCCAAGAAGCTCAGAAAGACGAACTGCTACAGGTGCAAGAGAAAGCTCCGGTTTCGGCTCTCCCTTCGGTTTTCCAAGGTGGGAGCAAAGGATAACCTTTCCGCCGTCTGCGATCAGTTTCTTGATTGTAGGAAGAGCAGCTACAAGACGGTTCTCATCTGTGATCTTTCCATCCTGAAGCGGAACATTGAAGTCGCATCTTACAAGTACTTTCTGTCCTTTTACATTGATATCGTCAACACTTTTTTTGTTCAGCATCTCTATATCTCCTTAACTTTTATTTCTGCAAAAGCAGATGAATAAGGGCGAGCGGTATTGTTGTCCGCTCTGTTAACAGTCATTCCTCAGACATTTTTTTGTTTGGTCTTTTGGAAAAAAAGGGCCCGGTCCTCTTCAGACCGGACCCTTTCTGAGTCTATTCTTCTACACCCGTTCGCAGAAAATTAAGCGTTCAGAAGTTTTCCGAAGTGCTTGATTGTACGAACCATCTGGCTTGTGTAGGAGTTCTCGTTGTCATACCAGGAAACTACCTGAACCTCTGTTGTGCCATTCTCAAGTGGAAGTACCATTGTCTGAGTAGCATCGAAGAGGGAACCAAATCTCATACCAACGATATCGCTGGATACGATCTCATCCTCGTTGTATCCGAAGGACTCATTGGAAGCTGCTTTCATAGCTGCGTTGATCTGCTCTTTAGTAACGTTTCCTTCAACTACTGCTGTAAGGATTGTTGTAGAACCTGTTGGGGTAGGTACACGCTGTGCAGAACCGATAAGTTTGCCGTTAAGCTCTGGGATAACAAGTCCGATAGCTTTAGCAGCACCTGTGCTGTTCGGAACGATGTTAACTGCAGCTGCACGGGATCTTCTCAGATCGCCTTTTCTCTGCGGTCCGTCAAGTGTCATCTGATCGCCTGTGTAAGCGTGGATTGTGCACATGATACCGGATTTGATCGGTGCAAGATCGTTAAGAGCCTTAGCCATTGGTGCAAGGCAGTTTGTTGTACAGGAAGCTGCGGAGATGATCTTGTCCTCGTTTGTAAGACCCTGATGGTTTACGTTGTAAACGATTGTCTTAAGGTCGTTTCCAGCCGGAGCGGAAATAACTACGTGCTTAGCACCTGCATCGATATGAGCCTGAGCTTTGTCTTTGGATGTGTAGAAACCTGTGCACTCAAGAACTACGTCTACACCGATCTCTCCCCATGGAAGCTCTGCAGCGTTAGCCTTAGCATAGATTTTGATCTCTTTTCCGTCTACTGTGATGGAATCCTCGCCTGCTGTTACTTTATCAGCAAGAGCATATCTTCCCTGTGTAGAATCATATTTTAATAAGTGAGCAAGCATCTTAGGAGATGTAAGATCGTTGATTGCTACGATCTCAAATCCTTCTGCTCCAAACATCTGACGGAATGCAAGACGACCGATACGTCCAAAACCATTAATTGCAACTTTTACTGCCATGATAAATTCCTCCTATGAATTGAATGGTGATTTAAATCGTTCCTTTGTTAAAGAAACATCAACCTGTTTCATATTGTACCTAATTCCAAACAAAAATTCAAGAGCTATTTATAAAAAAGAACATTAAAATAAATATTAAGAAAATTTCTGAAAAATGTGCTATAATTCTCTGATAGAAAGTTCTGTCCTGCTGATTCCCAAAACGGATATCTATATTCCCGCTGGGAGTTTGACTTTCCCGGATTCATAGCAGGCAGATACGATCATTGTCACAGAATATAAAGGCTTGAATATGGAGGTACAAAATGGACCAGAAAATTTTATGGGACTGCCATATGCACTCCTCTTTTTCCGCAGATTCCGATACACCGATGGAAGAAATGATCCAGACTGCCGCAGACCAGGGTCTCACGGGAATCTGTTTTACTGAACATTTTGATCCGGATTATCCCGATACTCCGGAAAATCTTGATTTTTCCCTGAACATCCCTGCATACCGCCAGAAACTTGAGAGTCTTGCGGATGCTTTTAAAGACCAGATCCAGGTTAACTTCGGGATCGAGCTTGGACTTCAGCCTCAGCTTGCAGAATCTTTTTCCGATCTTCTGAAAGAAGTTCCCTTTGATTTCGTTATTGGTTCCTCCCATGTGGTGCACGGATACGATCCTTATTATCCTTCTTATTTTGAGGGCCGTAAGGAATCCGCATGCTACATGGAATATTTTGAATCCATCCTGGAAAATATCGCTGCTTTTGACGAGATGGATGTGTACGGACATATCGACTATGTAGTACGTTATGGTCCAAATCAGAACCGTCAGTATTCTTACGGACGATATAAGGAGATCCTGGACGAGATCCTGCGGACATTGATCCGCAAAAATGTGGGAATCGAGCTGAACACAGGCGGTTATCACTACGGGCTTGGTGAACCGAATCCCTGTGTCAATATTATCCGACGTTACCGTGAGCTTGGCGGTGAGATCATCACCATCGGTGCAGATGCCCATACTCCGGATAAGATCGGCTATGCTTTTGACAAGGCGGCTGATGTTCTCCGTGAATGTGGTTTTTCCTATTATGCTGTATTTAAAAACCGCCGTCCTGTTTTTCATAAGCTGTAGCTCTGTTTCTCTCTCCGGTGAGAGAGTTTACATTTTTATACCGAAAATATCATTTTATCTAAGGAGGAACTCTATATGTCAACAAAAAGACTCCAGAAAAAGAAAGCTGCCATGCAGGCAAAAAAAGAAAAGCAGCTGAAAAAAAATACCTCTGCTGCCGGCACCAGTTCCAATGCTGCCAAATCTGTTGAAAATGCTAAAGCCGAAGTGAAAAAACTTGAAACCGTAAAGAAGGAAACGCTTAAAGTCGAAACTTCCAAAACTGAACCGATCAAAGTCGAGACTTCCAAGACCGAGCCGATCAAAGTCGAGACTTCCAAGACCGAGCCGATCAAGGTCGAGACTTCCAAGACTGAGCCGATCAAGGTCGAGACTTCCAAGACCGAACCGATCAAGGTCGAGACTTCCAAGACTGAGCCGATCAAGGTTGAGACTTCCAAGACTGAGCCGATCAAAGTCGAGACTTCCAAGACCGAGCCGATCAAGGTTGAGACCTCAAAGACTGAACCGGCGAAAGTTACTACTTCCAAGATTGAGCCTCTGAAAGTCGAAACTTCCAAGGAGGACACAGCTTACGATGCCCTCTACGAGAAACGTCTGAAATACTACTACAATGATCTGAAATGGCTTTACTGCGAACTGTTCCGCGATCACCCGGAAGTTACCGGCACATTCTCAAGCCTCACAAAAAAGATGAAAGAAATCTACCGTGAGCGTCCTCTTTCCATGAAGGAAGCCGACCAGAACTGCGCTGCAGATCCTGACTGGTTCCGTAAGACTACTTTCACCGGAATGGCTGTAAATCCTGCTGACTTCGCAGATACTCTTTCCGGTCTATCTAATAAACTGGACTATATCAGCGAATGTAATGCAGACACTCTGTACCTGACAGATCTTTTCCAGGCAACCTCCAATTGCTCCCTTCGCATTATCCCGGAGATCGGAACCTCCGAAGATCTGTACACACTTGCAGCTAACTGTAGGAAAGCAGGTATCCGCCTGGCTCTTGAGATCCCGTTAAGTCTTTCTGTGGATGACCCACAGTCCGGTGCGCCATGTGTGCTCCAGACTCCGGCTTATTTCAATGCAATGCTTCTTCAGATCCTGGAGCTTGCAAATGAAGGTGCTTCTATATTCAGCCTTGGTGTCCTTCCGATGATACCGGAAGAAAATCTCTGGAAGCTTCACTCTCTGCTGCGTATGACCCGAATGGTGTGTGAGATCGTATGCCCCGGAATTCTTCTCCTTGGCGAAACAGACCGCCCACCTGCAGAGGCTGCTGCATTCGGCGGAACTTCCGATATGCCGGAACTTCACATTGTAAACAGCACACAGCTGATGTCCGATCTCTGGCATACCGTTGCCACAAAGGACACTGCCCTTCTCCGCCGGGGAATCGACAGAGCTGCAGACCTTCCGCAGGCACCGGTATTCCAGAATTACCTCCGTAACCGCAACACGGTACGCTGGAATCTGGACTATGATTTCCTGAAAGGAAGCTTTATCACAGAAGGGCCTCACAGAGATTATCTGAATGAATTCCTGGCAGGTATTTTCCCTGACTCCTTTGCCCGGGGTGAAATTTATGTAAATCCGGAAACCGAGGAATCGGAGCTCTGCGGAACAACCGCATCTCTTGCAGGAATCGAGCGTTTTGATTATGAAGGAAATATGGAGGGTGTCAGCCGGGGAATCCGCTATGACGTAGCACTTCATGCATTGCTTCTTTCCCTCCCCGGAATTCCGGTACTTCGAAGCGGTGACGAGGTCGGACAGCTGAATGACTACACCTATAAAGCCGACATTTCCAAAGCAGCTGATCCTCGCTGGCTCCACAATGGACGTTTCAACTGGGCACTTGCCCGGAACAGAGCCGATGCCGAAACGATCCAGGGACGCATTTTCAACAGCCTTGAGCAGCTGGAATCCATCCGTGCCAGCCATCCGGTATTTGCACCTGAAGTTTCTGCACATACACTGGAAACCTGGGAAAAAGCTCTCCTTGCCCTGGTAAGAGAAACTTCTGAAGAAAAGCTGATCTGCATCTACAACTTCAGCGACCAGGATAAGGTAGCCTGGATCAACGAACAGGACGGTACCTACACAGATCTTCTCACAGGAGTTCAGAGAGACGCACAGGCTGTAGAGATCCCGGCCTTCGGATTTATCTGGCTTATGCACACAAAATAATAGCTTTGTCAGGCGGATATCCACAATCTGCATTCTCTACACAGCTCTGCACCGGATAACTGGATAACTGCTTCACAGTTTATTTGCAAAAAAAGGACACTGCCATTTTCAACGGGCAGTGTCCTTTTTTATTTCTCATATTATTATTTTCTCAGCTTATCAATAAATGCAGCAAATTTCCCCTGTTCCCCACTATCCAGCGAACGGCTGTAAATATTTCTGAGCCAGGCCGTGATCACATCGATCAGGATCGGAGAAAATGTCATCAGAAGGAACACCAGAATGATCATTCCGAATTCCAGCGATCCCAGTGTCAGAAGATTCTGCAGAACCACCGCCGCACCGAAAAAGATCACCTGCATACTGTAAATGATCACCTTTCGATACTTATTCAGAGGTGCGTAAACTGTCTTAAGTGCCGCCATATAATTCCATCCTGTTACAAGCACACAGGCTGTATTCAGCATAGCATTGGAATGGTATACATTCTGGCATACCAGCATCACACTGAACACACAGCCCGTGATGGTCACAGCAGCCGGAAATGCATTCATAAATACATGACGCAAAAATGTATGGTCGATCTTCTCATAATTATTCTCCTGTGCCAGAAGGAATGTAGGAATACCAACAGCGCAGGCACTGATCAGAGACATCTGGATCGGCTCAAAGGGATAGGAATCCCCGAAGAAGATCGTGATCAGTGACAGCAGCACGGAAAAAATCGTTTTGATCAGAAACATAGATGCCGCAGTGCGGATATTATTTACAACCCGGCGTCCCTGATTCACAATTTCCGGCATTGCTGCAAAATTAGAATCCAGCAATACCACATTGGCAATATTCTTGGCCGCATCACTGCCCTCAGCCATGGCAATACTGCAGTCCGCCTCTTTAAGCGCCAGAACATCATTGACACCATCACCAGTCATGGCAACCGTATGCTTCTGAGCCTGCAAAGACTTCACCATTGCCTGTTTCTGCTGAGGTGTTACACGCCCGAACACACTATATTCTGCAACTGCCTCGTCCATCTGTTCCTGAGTTGTGATCGTTGTCGCATCTATATAATGCTCTGCATTTTTAAGGCCTGCACGTCTGGCAATTGCAGAAACCGTCACCGGATCATCACCGGAGATTACTTTCAGATCAACACCCTGACTTTCGAAATATGCCAGCGTATCCGGTGCCTCTGCACGGATCACATCGGTAATAAGCAAAAGTCCGACAGGTTCCAGTCCCTCCGGAAGCTCCGCTCCCTCACTCACATTTACACTATGGGCAAGAACCAGCACACGAAGACCTTCCTCTGCAAATCTGCCACAATACTCCATCAGCTCCGGGTTCCCTTCCGGAAAAAGAAACTGCGCTGCACCCATCAGATAAGTACCTGTATCTGTAAATGCAGCTCCGCTGTACTTCCTGTCAGAAGAAAACGGGATCACATGATCCAGCTCCATATCCTGAGATACTTTAAATCTCGCCCTGAGTGCATCGGCAGTGGCATTCTGATCCTTCAGCACAGAAAGCAGATTTCCCATGATATGCTCAATCTCCCGGATCTTCTCCGGATCTTCCTGACTATGTTTCTCCGGGTCAGCTTCTGACTTTTCCTGTAATACGAGATTCGCGCTTCCATCCTCCTTTGCGATCGCATCTGTTGCTGAAACTACAAAAGTCGAAGAACTTTCAGTTCCATCGCTGTCACCTCCGCCGGATTCAGGATCTTTCCCGGATATTTTCTCTGAAATCTCATCATACACCGGCGGATAGCTCTCCACCGCCTCCACACACATGGTACCCTCTGTGATAGTTCCTGTCTTATCCAGGCAGAGCGTATCCACGCGTGCAAGAGTTTCTATACAGTACAGCTCCTGCACCAGCGTCTTCTTCTGGGCAAGCTTCAGCGCACCCAGAGTCAGTGCCACACTGGTAAGAAGGACCAGTCCCTCCGGGATCATTCCCAGGACCGCTGCAACCATATTGACAACAGAATCCCGGATATTGTCTCCCACAAAATAATACTGTTTATAAAAAAGCATCGCACCCATTGGTACGATAATGATACTGATCACCTTCAGAATGGCATTCAGGGAATTTCTAAGCTCTGAATTATGGCGTTTGAATTCCTTTGCCTCGCTGGTGATCCTTGACGCATAGTTGTCACTTCCCACATGGATGATCTGGCAGCAGGCCTGTCCCGCCGTCACAAAGCTTCCGGAAAAAAGTTCATCTCCCGGATTCTTCGGAAGATTGTCTGCCTCACCGGTAAGCAGAGATTCATTGACCTCAAGGCTTCCCTCCAGGATCTTCGCATCTGCCGGAACCTGTTCTCCGGCCTTCAGGAATATCAGATCATCGACAACCAGCTTCTCTGTAGAAATTTTCCATTTTTTTCCTTCACGCAGAACAACCGTCTTGGATTCTGTCAGGATGGCCAGCTTGTCAATCGTCTTCTTGGCACGGACCTCCTGAATGATCCCGATCACGGTATTAATAAAAATGATTCCTACAAACATGGAGTTTTTGTAGGAACCAACCAGCAGTACGAGAACCAGCAGCACCAGGTTCAGAAAATTGAAGAATGTCAACGTATTCTCCAGAATGATCTGCTTATATGTCCTGGTGTTGGGGTTTTCGTTATTATTTACCTGGCCCTGCGCAATTCTTTCCTGAACTTCTTCGTTCGTAAGTCCTGTCATGCTTCTTACTTACCTGTCCTTTCAATGGCTTACGGTTCTGTTCAACTGAAGCTTGCTCATGCCCCGGTTATGATCGTAAATAAAAGGAATCAATACTCCTCTTCTGTATCCTCTTCACCCTCGTGGATATCAGACTTCGGTTTGGAAAGACCCTCGATCTTAATGTGATGTTTCTCTGCATAATCCCAGAGAGCTGCATGAATTGCTTCCTCAGCAAGCAGGGAACAGTGGATCTTTACCGGCGGAAGTCCGTCCAGAGCCTCCATAACGGCCTTGTTGGTTACTTCCATAGCTTCCTCAATGGTCTTGCCCATTACAAGTTCTGTTGCCATGCTGCTTGTTGCAACTGCTGCACCGCATCCAAATGTTTTAAATTTGCAGTCTTTGATAATATGAGTTTCGTCATCGATATCAAGGAATATTCTCATAATATCACCGCATTTTGCATTTCCTACAGTACCCACGCCACTTGCGTTCTCGATCTCACCGACATTACGTGGATGCTGAAAATGATCCATTACTTTTTCACTATACATTATTTTTTCCTCCTGGCAAGTATTTTTATTATTTTTTCTGCTTTTTAATAAAATCTTCATATAATGGAGACATGCTTCTTAAGTTTGCAGTAATATCTTTCAGCTTATCTACTACAAAATCAACATCCTCCATAGTTGTCTCCTCGCTTAAGGTCATACGGAGAGATCCGTGTGCGATCTCATGAGGAAGACCGATAGCTAACAGAACGTGTGACGGATCCAGAGAACCGGATGTACATGCGGAACCGCTGGATGCACAGATTCCGAAATTATCAAGCATCAGAAGAAGTGACTCTCCCTCGATGAACTGGATGCTTACATTTACGTTGTTCGGAAGACGTTTTACTTTATCTCCATTGAGACGTACGTACGGGATCTCTGTGAGGATCCTGCTGATCATATGATCTCTGATCTCGATTTCTTTTGCAGTACGCTCTTTCATGGACTTGTTTGCACGCTCTGCTGCAAGACCGTATCCTACGATACCAGGAACGTTCTCTGTACCTGCACGACGTTTTCTCTCCTGTGCTCCGCCATGTACGAAGGAGCGGATCTTAACACCCTTACGGATATAGAGGAAGCCGATTCCCTTCGGTCCGTTGATCTTATGTCCGCTGGAGCTGAGCATATCAATATTGAACTCATCTACATTGATCGGGATCTGGCCGAATGCCTGAACAGCGTCTGTATGGAACAGGATTCCATGCTCATGTGCAATCTGTCCGATCTCTTTCAGCGGCTCAAGAGTACCAATCTCATTGTTTGCAGCCATAACAGAGATCAGGATGGTCTCCGGTGTAATGGCTTTCTGAAGCTCATCCAGGTCAATGAAACCATTCTCATCTACATCCAGGTATGTGACCTTGGCACCACGCTCTTTTTCAAGGTACTCGCAGGTATGAAGGATGGCATGATGCTCGATCTTTGTTGTGATGATATGGTTTCCTTTATTTTTATATGCCTCAAAGGTCGCTTTCAGAGCCCAGTTATCAGACTCGGAACCACCTGCTGTAAAATAGATCTCCTCTTTTTTGGCTCCGATCACATCTGCGATCTGCTGTCTTGCCTTTGCGATGGCAGCCTTGCTGTTTGCCGCAAAATCATAAACGGTTGAAGCATTTCCATAAAACTCTGTAAAATACGGCAGCATAGCCTCCACAACTTCCGGTGCGGTCTTTGTGGTAGCCGCATTGTCCAGATATATCATTTTTCCCATTTTCTTTTCCTCCTGTTCAGGATAATTATTTTTCGTGTATTCTCCGGCTTTCTTCGATCAGCTCACTGAGCATCAGGGTATCCACTGCATCTGTGATGCTGTCGTTGATCCTCTTCCACACTAATTTAGCCACGCAGAGATCAGAACCCTGGCAGCCACCGTCACCTTCTGTTCCCGGACATGTTGCAGCCTCCAGGCCACCCTCCAGGACACGAAGGATATCTCCCACTGAAATCTCTTCTGCCGGTCTTCCAAGAAAGTATCCTCCGGCTGCGCCGCGGACACTCTTCACAAGGCCCGCTTTCTTCAAAAGTGCCATCAGCTGCTCCAGATAGCTGACTGATATATTCTGACGGCCCGCAATACTCTGAAGCGAGACCGCTTCTTTTTCACTGTAAAGACCAAGGTCTATCAAAGCCTTAAGTCCGTATTTTGCTCTTGTTGACAGTTTCATCCGCTCACCTCTTTTTCAATTCCCAGTGTTTTCCTCGGATTTCATGTTTACTCTATCAGAAACATATGGTTCTGTCAAGACTAACTTCTTCATATACTGACAAAAAAGACTCAAGGTTATCCATGTCAAAAAAAATATTTCTCAAAGGAACCCTGATTCTTGCCTGCACAGGCCTTATCAGCCGTATCGCAGGTTTCTTTTATAGAATATTCCTCTCCCATGCCATTGGTGCGGAAGGTCTTGGTTTGTATCAGCTGGTTCTTCCTCTCCAGGGACTTATGGCCGCTTTATCCTATACAGGGATCCAGTCTGCCCTTTCACGCCTGATCGCGTCCAGACTTGCCCTTCAGGAGAAAAAGGAGGCACGTTTTTCGCTTGTCACAGGAACACTTATGGCTGTCTTTTTTTCTGCTGCAGCCGGTTTTCTGCTTTTTCAGCACGCATATTTTTTTGCTTCCGCAATTCTGAAAACACCGCAGACTGCCGGTCTTCTTCGCATAACAGCTGTCAGTATTCCTCTCTGTGCCATTCATTCCTGCATTGACAGCTATTATTATGCCCGAAAAAAAGCCTCTGTTCCGGCAGCCGTGCAGCTTTCGGAGCAGTCTGCCCGGATCGGCACTACCTATATCCTGTATCTGATCTTTCTTTCCGAAGGACGTCCGATCACTGCATTGATCGCAGCGGGAGGTTCCCTTGCCGGAGAGACTGCCGCTTCGCTAGTGTCGCTGCTGGTAGTTTCCTTTCATTTCGGAAATCACCCTGTACACGAAAAGACTCCCGTCAGGATCTTTCCGCTGATAAAGGACCTTTTCACACTGTCTTTTCCCATTTCCCTGAACAGGATCCTTCTGACACTTCTCGGCAGCATAGAAGCGGTCCTGATCCCACAGATGCTTCTGCGTTCCGGCATGACAGCCTCAGACTCACTGAAGATCTATGGGATCTTTACAGGAATGGCACTGCCCCTGCTCCTGTTTCCTTCCACACTTACGTCTTCCGCCGCTGTAATGCTGATGCCTTCCATCGCACAGCTTGATGCACTGGGAAAGCAGAAGCAGATCCGCCGTGTCACAGACCAGACCTTTTTTCTGTGCATGTTCCTGGGATTTCTATGCGGAAGCGGATTCTTTCTTTTTGGCCCATTCCTCGGAACATTGCTTTTTCACAGCCAGACTGCCGGAATCTACATACGGTATCTGTCTTTTATCTGTCCTTTTCTTTATACAAACACCATGCTCACCAGCATCCTGCAGGGACTTGGAAAACCGGGGCTCTGTCTGATCCACAGTATTGCCGGCATTCTCATCCGTATTTTCTCCGTTGTTTTTATAATTCCGGCAACGGGGATCCGAGGCTATTTTTACGGAATTTTTCTGGGTGAGCTGCTGCTTACTCTTCTACACGTGAAAGCGCTAAAATTTCCCTATCGACAATCGGCCAATAATCGTTTATAATAAATAATCGAAATGTCTATAGTTATGGAGGAATAAAGTACTATGAGTTTTGAATTCATAAAAAAACTGCCAACTCCTGAGGAAATCCGCAATCAGTATCCGCTCGATGCTGAACTTCAGGCACTCAAGGAGAAACGCGATGCTGAGATTCGCGACGTTTTCACCGGAAAATCCGATAAATTCCTCGCTATCATCGGACCATGTTCTGCAGATAACGAAGATGCCGTATGCGATTATCTTTTAAGACTTCGCAAAGTTCAGGAAAAGATCGAGGATAAAGTCCTTATCATCCCGCGTGTTTACACAAACAAACCACGTACGACCGGTGAAGGATACAAGGGAATGGTCCATCAGCCGGATCCTGAGAAAAAACCGAACCTTCTTGCCGGACTGATCGCGATCCGCAAGATGCACATGCGTGCTATCCGCGAAAGCGGCTTCACCTGTGCAGATGAGATGCTTTACCCGGAGAACTACCGTTATCTCTCTGATCTGCTTTCCTACGTTGCTGTAGGCGCACGTTCTGTTGAAGATCAGCAGCACAGACTCACTGTCAGCGGCATGGATGTTCCGGCTGGTATGAAGAATCCTACCAGTGGTGACTACAGCGTTATGCTGAACTCCATTGTTGCAGCACAGGGCGCTCATCGTTTTATTTACAGAAGCTGGGAGGTTGAGACCACCGGCAACCCACTCTCTCACGCAATCCTTCGCGGTGCGGTAAACAAGCATGGGGAAGCGATCCCGAACTACCATTACGAGGATCTTCGTCTTCTCTATGACAAATACCATGCAAAGAACCTTGCCAACCCGGCAGTGATCGTGGATACCAACCACTCCAACTCCAACAAGCATTACGAGCAGCAGGTTCGTATCGCAAGTGAGGTTCTTCACAGCCGTCAGGTAGATCCTGAGCTTCACTCCATGGTAAAGGGTCTTATGATCGAGAGCTATATCGAGCCAGGCAACCAGAAGATCGGTGGAGATCACATCTACGGAAAATCCATCACAGATGCCTGCCTTGGTTGGGATGAGTCTGAGAAGCTGCTTTACACGATCGCTGAAAATTGCTAAGTTCTGTCTGATCTGCAGTTCAGGAAACGGATATTTGTGATCCTTTTACACTTTATGTTCAAAAAAAGAACCGGCATTCTTCCATTTTGGAAGCTGCCGGTTCTTTTTTGAACGCGTTTTTTATATTATTTCTTACAGATCAATGCCTCGGATGTGCTTTCATATATACGTCTCGCATTTTCGCAACGCCAAAATTCAGATAGACCTGTGTGGTGGAAATATCCGAATGTCCAAGCATTTCCTGCACACTCTTCACGTCCGCTCCATTCTGCAGCATATGTGCGGCAAAAGAATGTCTCAGTGTATGCGGCGTGATATCATGCTGGATCCCGGCTTCCTCTGCATATCCCTTCAGAACCTTCCAGAATCCCTGTCTGCTCATGGATTTTCCTGAACAGTTGGTAAAAAGACTCTCCGTCTCATTTTCTTTCACAAATTTTCCACGGGCTTCCTTCAGATATTTCTCCATGGCTGTTTTGCATACATTTCCTATCGGGATCACCCGTTCCTTATCCTCATCGTGACAGACTACATAACCAAGCCGCAGATTGAGATCCTCCAGATTCAGCCGCAAAAGTTCACTGACACGCATTCCTGTAGCATACAAAAGCTCCAGCATGGCACTGTCCCGGATTCCCTTCGGTGTATTCAGATCCGGCTGTTTCAAAAGGCGGTCTACCTCATCCACAGTAAGGATCTCCGGCATCCGCTTCTCAACCTTGGGCGGCTTCAGTTCCAGAGACGGATCCCTCTCGATCCTGTTCTCCTGATAAAGATACTGAAACAAGGCACGGATAGATGCTACATTTCTGGAGATCGTTGAGGAAGCGAACTGTCCTCTCTCCATATAGCTGAGATAGCCTTCCAGCTCCAGTTCTCCTACATCTCGGATATCATAGATCCCACGATCTGCAAAATACACTGCCATCTTCTTCAGGTCTCTCTGGTAAGATACTTCTGTATTATGTGACGTCCTTTTTCTATTATGTAAATATGTAATAAATTCCCGTATCTCTATGTCCATTTCTCTGCATCCCGTTTCTCTAAAATCATACTCGTTTATGACTGAATTATACTGTGAATTTTACATAAAATCAAACAGTTTTTCATCGTAAAACCGCACAATTTCAACACTTTCCGGCACAAACCACCAAATATCGCAGATTTTATGGAAACCATCACTAGATATTGTGGAAATTTTCCTCAAAAAAATTTCAGGCCCTTTATAACTTTTTCTACGATCCAAGGATTCAGAAAACTTTCTGCGAGGATTCCTCCTGTATACAGCAGAAAAACTGTGATCCCCTGCCGAAAATAAGCCCCTGTTTTCTGCGGCACAAGTCCATAATTTTTCCAGATCCCATACGATTGTCTGTATACGATACCTGCAAGATAAAAATACGCCGGAATATAGACCAGATACTGCGGCATCAGAAGTCCGGCGCCGGCCACACCGCCATAAATACCAAATTCCAGAACCGATAATGCCAGAATCATTCCTGTCTCCATTCCCAAAAACAGCATATATGCGACCGTCAAAGGCACTCCGAATATTGTAAATCCGCATAAAAACAACAGAAGAAAAAAACCTCCTCTTCGTCGCAGCACTTCCAGGAAATAAGCTCCGCCGGAAATATCTTTTCCTGCAAAGCTGCGGATCAGATAAAAAGAAGCCAGGGTTTTCTGTTTCCACTCCATTTTCCAGATCAGATTCGGCAACACATTTCCCGCAAAAAATCCGGTCATAAAAAGAAGCTCCGCCGGAAAACGTCCGGCATTTTTCCACTTCCGGTTCTCTGTCTTACTCTCCATTTACTCACCCTGTACCAGTTTACGCCTGTTTTTCCAGTAATATGACCGTTTTTCCACATGACAAAAAAAGGCCGGCCAGCTAAAAAGCTGTCCGGCCTTTGATATTTCCAGAACTTTCTTCCATTGAAAGCTTATTTTGCGTAGTCAACCGCTCTGCTTTCACGGATCACATTAACTTTGATCTGTCCAGGATACTCAAGCTCTGCCTCGATCTGCTTTGCAATATCTCTTGCAAGGAGAACCATATCTGCATCACTTACATGATCCGGCACGACCATAACACGAATTTCTCTTCCTGCCTGAATAGCAAAAGATTTCTCTACACCCTTGAATTCATTGGTGATATCCTCAAGCTGTTTCAGACGATTGGTATAGGTTTCCAGGGTCTCACGTCTTGCTCCAGGTCTTGCTGCGGAAATTGCATCAGCAGCCTGTACAATACACGCGATCAGAGATTCCGGCTCCACATCACCATGATGAGACGCAACCGTGTTGATAACGATCGGGGACTCCTTGTATTTCTTGCAGAGATCTACACCGATCTGAATATGAGAACCTTCTACCTCATGGTCAATGGATTTACCAATGTCATGAAGAAGTCCGGCACGCTTGGCCATACGCACATCCACACCAACTTCTCCTGCAAGAAGTCCGGAAAGCTGTGCAACCTCAATTGAATGTCTCAGAGCATTCTGTCCATAGCTTGAACGGAATTTCATACGTCCAAGAAGCTTCAGAAGTTCCGGATGGATTCCATGTACCCCTACATCCATGGCAGCATTCTCACCGTCTTCCCGGATCTGTGCTTCCACTTCTTTCTGGGCTTTCTCTACCATCTCTTCAATTCTTGCCGGATGGATACGTCCATCCACGATCAGTTTCTCAAGAGCCACTCTGGCGATCTCTCTCCTGATCGGATCAAATGCGGAGAGTACCACTGCCTCCGGTGTATCATCAATGATCAGATCCACACCGGTAAGTGTCTCAAGTGTACGGATGTTACGGCCTTCACGACCGATGATCCTTCCCTTCATTTCATCACTTGGAAGCTGTACCACAGAAATCGTTGTCTCGGAAACATGATCCACTGCACATTTCTGAATGGCATTGACTACATATTCCCTGGCTTTCTTATTGGCATCTTCCTTGGCTCTGTTCTCAAGCTCTTTATAGAGTCTTGCAACATCCACCTTTACGTCATCTTCTACAGATTTCAGTAATTCTTCTTTTGCCTGTTCGGAGGTAAGACCTGAAACTCGTTCCAGTTCCTGTACTCCTTTTTCCTCAAGTTCATTTACTCGTTTTTCTTTTTCTTGTAACTCGTTAAATTTCGCTGTACATTCCAGCTCACGCTTCTCCACTGCATTGGCTTTTTTGTCAACAGATTCCTCTTTTGACAAAACTCGCTTTTCGTATCTCTGCAGCTCGTTTCTCCGTTCCTTGGTTTCCCTTTCCAGTTCATTTTTAGTTCGCAGAGATTCTTCCTTTACTTCAAGTAAAGTTTCGCGTTTCTTGGTCTCTGCTGCTTTCAATGCTTCATCAAGAATATTCCTTGCCTTATCCTCTGCTGTACCTATGATTTCCGCATCCTTGCGTACTTTCTTGTCAACAGCAACCTTGCAAGTAACAGGAACTGCAATAAGTAGCGTGACTACCACAGCGACAATAACACCGATAATTGTGCCTGCCACAGGAGCACCTCCTTATTTAGTTTTCATTGTACAAATACAACAATACAAGTTTAGCTGTTTTTCACATTTATGTCAAGTTTTTCTCATGAAAAAGCAGATTTTGGTTAGCATATATAAACTGGCTCTTTTTCTCCGCAGAGTTATTGTTACTGTTCACTCCGTTCTCAGTAACACGCTTCGCGATGCACAGAATTTATGCTGATCGCATAAATTCGCGCGGTATGTCTCGGGTTTTCTGTGACCTTCGCTCACAAAAAACACCTCGCGGGACATTACCGGTGAACAGTAACGAGTTATTCCATATCACGGTTCACCCGGATGTTCATTTCTTCCAGGGTATGGGAAATATCCTCATACCGGAACGCTCGTCTGGCCAGATATCCATACAACCTTCGCATCTGTCCTTCATCAAGCTCTGTGTCCGGCGCATATTTCTTTTCGATCGTCCTGCGTAATACCTCCCGCTCGTCCGGTTCCATAAGCTCTTCCATCTCATTCCAGGCATCCAAGGCAGTCTGACGGTCCACACCCTTTAACTGAAGTTCCGAGAGGATCTTCTGACGGCTCCTGGTTTCCATGCGGAAGGAGATATAGGTTCTGGCATAACGGGCATCGTTGATGTACCCATAGGACTTCACATAAGCAATGGCATCTTCTACTGCCTCCGGTGAAAATTCAGCCTGACGGAGTTTATCCGTCAGGCCTTTCTCTGTGCGGTCCATATGTTCCAGAAGCCGCATGGCTTTCTTTCTTGCACGGTTTCGTTCTTCCAGATCCAGCATGGATTACTCTTCCTTCTCTGTATCTTCTGCCTGTACTGCTGCTTCTGCTGTCTCATCTGCCGGATCCAGATGATAATGTACACGAACCTTCTTCTCGATCTCATCGCGGATCTCCGGATGCTCTCGCAGGAATAATTTGGCATTCTCACGTCCCTGTCCGATCTTATCCCCCTCATATGCATACCAGGCTCCGCTCTTGTTTACGATGGAGCATTCTGCAGCCAGATCCAGGATATCTCCCTCTCTGGAAATACCGGTTCCGAACATGATATCAAACTCTGCCTGCTTAAATGGCGGAGCGACCTTGTTCTTAACTACTTTCACACGGGTGTGGTTTCCGACCATCTCACCACCCTGCTTCAATGTTTCCACACGGCGTACATCCATACGGACAGATGCATAGAATTTCAGCGCACGTCCACCGGTTGTAGTTTCCGGATTGCCAAACATCACTCCAACCTTTTCACGAAGCTGGTTGATAAAGATCACCACGCAGTTGGACTTGCTGATAACAGCTGTCAGTTTACGGAGTGCCTGTGACATCAGACGGGCCTGCAGACCTACATGGCTGTCTCCCATATCTCCTTCGATCTCAGCCTTGGGGACCAGGGCTGCAACAGAGTCCACGATCACGATATCCACAGCACCGGAACGTACCATAGTCTCTGTGATCTCCAGCGCCTGCTCTCCGTTATCCGGCTGTGAAATATAAAGGTTGTCGATATCAACACCTATACTCTTGGCATAAACCGGATCAAGAGCATGCTCCGCATCGATAAATCCTGCGATTCCGCCTCTCTTCTGCACTTCAGCGACCATATGTAAGGCTACCGTTGTCTTACCACTGGACTCCGGTCCGTAGATCTCCACGATACGTCCCTTGGGAACACCACCTACACCAAGGGCGATATCCAGGCTTAAGCATCCTGTGGGAACTGCCTCCACCTGCATATGGGAACCGGAATCTCCAAGCTTCATAACAGAGCCTTTACCGAACTGTTTCTCAATATTTCCAAGAGCCGCTTCCAGCGCCTTCTGCTTCTCTTCACTGATCATTATGTAATCTCCTATTCTTTATTCTCTTTCTAATCAGGTTTCCTTTAATCCGAACCTTTGTTCGTGTTTTCTGTATTACATAGTATTATAAAACGGAATGATTGTCAATAAGATACTTGAAAATCCCTCTGTTTTTTTGTTGACAGGATCTCTGAAAATCCGACAAAAGGCTTCCCATACATGATTTCTTTTTCCTCTCTGAATGCAAAAAAGCAGATAAAAAGATTTCCCTCTTCATCTGCTTTTTATGCAATATATTTCCTGTCACTGATCGTTGGTCAGCTTCAGTTTGTCCAGAATATAGAATACAAGGCTTAATGCCATGGCAACCACACATGCCAGCACCATACCGGTAAGCTCAACATTTCCAAGCTTCAAGGCAATTCCGGAAAGACCTACAACAAAGACAACGCTTGTCAGCGTCAGATTTCTGGACTTACTGTAATCCACGTGATTGTCAACCAGCATACGAAGGCCGGAGGTTCCGATCATTCCGTAAAGAAGGAAGGAAATCCCACCGATCACCGGACCTGGAATGGTACTGATCAGGGCTGCCAGTTTACCAAGGAAGGAACAGCAGATAGAAAGCACTGCCGCACCACCGATCACCTGTACACTGTAAACCTTTGTCACTGCCATGACACCGATGTTCTCACCGTAAGTAGTTGTCGGCACAGAACCAAGGCATCCGGAAACTGTGGTAGAGAAGAAATCTGCAAACAGGGATCTGTGGAGACCCGGATCTTTCAGAAGATTTCTTCCAACGATCTTTCCAGTTACGATCTGATGGCCGATATGCTCGGAGGTTACCAGAAGCAATGCCGGAAAGATCGTCATAATGGCCTCAAAATTAAATTTCGGAGATGTAAAGTTGGGAAGAGCCAAAAATGCCGCTTCCCTTACCTGTGTAAAATCCAGAAGCCCGCATGCACCTGCTGCCACATATCCCACAATGATCGCGATCAGGATCGGAATCACAGAAAGGAAGCCCCGGAACAGGATCTGCCCGAATACCGCAACTCCAAGTGTGACCAGAAATACGATCACATTCTTCGGATCTACCTTCTCATCCAGAAGTCCTGCCGTACTTGCTGCATTTCCCGCAAGTTCCAGACCGATCAGTGCCACTACCGGTCCCATTGCCGCTGTAGGAAGCACGATATCGATCCAGTCTGTTCCGCACTGGCGGACGATCAATGCCACGCACATACCAGCAATACCCAGAACAACGAAACCACCAAGGGCATACTCATATCCATACTTGCTGATCACCAGAAGAGCCGGTGAAAGGAAGGCAAAACTGGAGCCCAAATAAGCCGGTGCCTTTCCTTTTGTGATGAAAATAAAAAGGAGTGTTCCCACACCATTCATCAGAAGCACAATAGCCGGACTGATACCAAAAAGGAATGGCACCAGTACGGATGCTCCGAACATGGCGAACATATGCTGGATACTTAACGGTATCAGCATCTTTGCAGGTACTTTTTCTTCGACCTGTATGATTCTTTTTTCCACTCTCAAATCCTCCTGTTTTTTATTATCTCACAGATTATAGCACAGGTTTTCACATCGTGGGATATTTTTTCTGAAAATATACGGATACTGTGTGGTATACTGTTATTATCTCCGGAAAAACAGGCGGATTCCATAAATACAGCTGCCGTCTGTTCCGGAAGGAATTTTTCAGAAAGGAATATTCTTCTATGAAAGCATACCAACGACTTCTATCCTATGTAAAAATATCCACCCCCAGCAATGAAGAAAGCTCTTCTTCCCCCTCTTCCCAGTGCCAGTTTGACCTGGCCCGGCTTCTTGTGGAGGAACTGAAAGGCCTTGGGATCTCTGATGTGTCTCTGGATGAACACTGTTACGTTTATGCACATCTTCCTGCTACCGAAGGTCTGGAGCACTGCAAAGCACTGGGCTTTATCGCTCATATGGATACGGTTTCCGATTTCTGCGACCATGCAGTCACACCGGTGGTCACAGAAGATTACGATGGAAAAGAGCTCCCTCTCGGCACAAGCGGCAGAACTCTTTCCCCGGAAATGTTCCCCCATCTTGCTTCACTTGCCGGGCGTACCCTGATCACCTCAGACGGAACCACGATCCTGGGCGCAGACGACAAGGCCGGCATTGCAGAGATCCTCACTGCGCTGGAGCATATCCTTACGGAAAAAATACCTCACGGACCTCTCTGCGTTGCTTTTACTCCGGATGAAGAGATCGGCATGGGACCGGCCCACTTTGATGTAAAAAAATTCGGTGCGGATTATGCATATACCCTGGACGGTGATACAGAAGGCGAGATCCAGTACGAAAACTTTAACGCCTGCAGTGCAAAAGTAACCTTCCAGGGTGTTAATGTACATCCCGGTTCTTCCAAAAATACCATGATCAACGCAGCCCTCGTTGCCATGGAATTTAACTCCATGCTTCCGGCAGCGGACACTCCCAGGAATACAGAAGACTACGAAGGATTTTTCCATCTGTGTTCCATGAAAGGAGATGTTTCCCAGGCTGAGCTTCAGTATATTGTCCGGGATCACGATGCCGCTTCTTTTGAGATCCGTCAGCAAACGCTCACACATATCACGGAGATCCTCAATGAAAAATGGGGGGAAGGTACCGTAACTCTTACCATCACCCAGCAGTACCGCAATATGAAAGAAATCATCGATACCTGCCCATGGCTGATATCTCTGGCAGAGGAAGCCTGCCACAGCTACGATGTCACACCGCTGATCCTGCCTATCCGCGGCGGCACAGACGGTGCACAGTTAAGCTTTATGGGACTGCCCTGCCCGAATCTCGGAACCGGCGGACATGCCTATCACGGGCCTTATGAGCATATTACAGCAGAAGGAATGGATGCCGCTGTGAACATTACTTTGGAGATCATAAGACTGTTTTCACAGAAAAAAGTCTAAAAGGAATCCATTCTTCAAAAGCCTGTATTTCCAGAGACCTGATACAATAAAAAAATACTCACAGATCCTCCGGCTGGAAATCTGCCGGAACAAATCTGTGAGTATTTTTTTCTATGCTAGCTGTGTTCACTTTAAGTTCTGCACCGAATAACTGTATTGCCGTTTACTGATCGGACTTACAGATCAGATGATCTTCATCATTCTCGCCAGTTTCTTCATATATCTTCCACCAGGCATCATACCCAGTTCTTCTTCACCGGGCTTGCTTACAAACAGATATACAATAAAGTATACAACTGCTGCCAGGATCACAGAAATACCAAGGCAGATCACATTGGAATGGATCAGTGCATACAGGCCGTAATACACCACTCCCGCAACGACTCCCATCGGGATAGATGCCAGGAACGGGCTTAAATAAGCACTTCTCCACGGATTCTTATAGCCCATATATTTCTTGATGGAACGATCATTGAGAAGACACATCACAACTGCATAAACGATCTGGGCAATGACAATGGTATAAACACCAAGATTGGTAAATACCAGAAGCAGGGCCATGGCTATCACATCTGCCACCAGTGCAATGGCTGCATGGATCATCGGGAGCTTCGGCTTGCCGATTCCCTGAAGTACACCGTTGGTGATATTGGAGTTGCCATTCAGGATAATGGTGATTCCTCCCAGGATCAGAAGCTGTCCGCCTACGCCATTGGTTCCCGGGAAGATCAGTCTCGTGATCGGTCCGGAAAGAACTGCAAGACCTACTGCCGCCGGAATGGAGATCAGCATACTGATCCATGTGGCACGGTCTGTCTTCATATTTGCACCTTCAATATCGTGCATTGCATAATGCGCGGAAACCTCAGGGATCATAGATGTCGGTGCTGTACTTGCCAGGGTAAGCGGGATATTGATCAACGTCATATAATATCCGTACTCGGAATACAAGGTCTGGATCACGTCCTTGGCAGCACCCTTGATATCCATGATACCGGAATACATATAGCTGTTGATATATCCGTTTACATTATAAATAAAAGCACTGAGAATGATCGGCATGATGATGAGCACGATATTACTCATTACATGACCCATACTCTCATTTATAGAATGGCGGTCATTGACGATCCTTTTCCGGATGATCTTACGGTTTACCCCATAAACGATCAGCATAAAGATCAGCGCAGAAGCCACACCTGCTCCGGTACCCATGGTAGCACCTGCCGCACCCCAGCGATGGACCAGATCCATATCTCCTGTTGCGGAAAAATGCTGGATAAATACATGTGACATCAGAAGCGCAAAGGTTGCCACAAAGATCTGCTCAATGATCTGCGAGATCGATGTAGGCATCATATTGCGGTATGCCTGGAAATATCCACGGAATACACCGCAGAGACCGGACATGAAAATTGTGGGCGCAAGCATCTGCAGTGCCAGACGGGCGTTCGCCATACTGTCGGGAACTAGGATTCCTGCACCAAATACACAGATCAGCGCCACGATACCGCCGGCAACTGCCGCATAGATCAGTGCACCGTAAAATACCTTCTGTGCATCCTTATATCTGTGAAAAGCGATCTTCTCCGCCATGATCTTGGATACAGCCTGAGGAATACTGAAGGACGCGATCATCAGCAGGATAAAATATACATTCTGTGCAAACTGGAAAAGTGCAAAGCTCTGACTTCCCAGTGTAGTTGAAAGCGGACTCTTGTACAGCATTCCGATGATCTTGGAGATCAGCGCCGCAACCATAAGAAAAGATGCGTTTTTCACAAGTGTGTTATCATTTTTTTTACCCATTTTACTTTCCCTAACTTAAATATTCTCAATCTGCCAGTCAACAGGTTCTACCCCATTGGCTTTCAAAAATTCATTAGCCTTGCTGAAATGCTTGCATCCGAAAAATCCCCGGTAGGCAGAAAGGGGACTTGGATGTGGTGCTTCCAGGATCAGATGCTTCGGATTATGAAGCATGGATGCCTTCATCTGAGCAGGCCGCCCCCAGAGAAGAAACACGATCGGGCGATCCTCCTGGTCCAGAATCCGGATGGCCGCATCGGTAAACTGTTCCCAGCCGATCCCTCTGTGGGAATTGGCCTGATGTGCACGTACAGTCAGCACTGTGTTCAAAAGAAGCACGCCCTGCTTTGCCCATTTTTCCAGATTACCGTTGTTTGGGATATAACATCCCATATCATCCTCAAGTTCCTTATAAATATTCACTAGAGATGGCGGTGTTTCCACACCTTTTTTTACGGAAAAGCAAAGCCCATGAGCCTGTCCGTCATTGTGATAGGGATCCTGTCCCAGGATCACAACCTTTACCTGATGCAGAGGCGTAAAATGAAACGCATTGAACATATCTTCCGGCGGCGGAAAAATCTTTCTTGTTCTGTATTCTGTCATCACGGTTTTATAAAGTTTGGCATAGTAGGGCTGATGAAACTCACCTTTCAGTGCCTCCTGCCAGTCTCCTGCTATAGGAGCCATATCTATCACCTCTCATCCAACTTATCTTCTCACGGAAATTCCTTTTTCCGCAAGGTAATCCTTCACTTCCCGGATCTCCAGCTCTTTGTAGTGGAACAGAGATGCTGCCAGTGCCGCATCTGCTCCGCCTTTTGTCAGTGCATCATAAAAATGCTCCAGGGTTCCGGCACCACCGGAGGCGATCACCGGGATGGAAACCGCATCTGCAACGGCTCTTGTAAGTTCAATATCATACCCGGCCTTGGTTCCGTCACAGTCCATACTGGTAAGAAGGATCTCACCTGCGCCAAGTTCTTCCACCTTCTTTGCCCATTCAAGAGCATCAATACCGGTATCCAGTCTTCCGCCATGTTTGTAGATATTCCAGCCGCCATCCTGTCTTCTCTTGGCATCAATGGCAACTACTACACACTGGCTTCCGAATTTCTGTGCGGCCTCATGGATCAGCTCCGGACGGTCGATAGCTGCGGAATTTACAGAAATCTTATCTGCACCTTCACGGAGAAGCTTCCGGAAATCATCTACGGTACGGATTCCTCCGCCTACGGTAAACGGGATAAATACGTTGGCTGCAACAGCTCTTACCATATCCACCACGGTATCACGCTCCTCGCAGGAGGCAGTGATATCAAGAAAAACAAGCTCGTCCGCACCGGCTGCATCGTAAGCTTTGGCAATTTCCACCGGATCTCCGGCATCCTTAAGATCAACAAAATTCACGCCTTTTACTACACGTCCTTTATTTACATCCAGACATGGAATGATTCTTTTTGTAAACATGATTATGCCTCCTTTCCGGTGCCTGACTCAAGTGCCGCAAAATTCTCAAGGATCTTCAAGCCCCACCGGCTGCTTTTTTCCGGATGGAACTGACACGCAAATACATTTCCCTTCTCCACAGACGCATGGATGCATGTGCTGTACTGAGTGGTCGCTTTCACGATTTCTTCCTCCTCTGCCTGAAGATAATAGGAATGTACAAAGTAAACGTATGTGTTTTCCGGAATACCCTTAAATAATCTTCCGCTGTTCTGAATATGCAGGGAATTCCAGCCCATATGCGGAATCTTCAGTCCCGGACTTGGCGGGATGCGCAGGATTTTCCCCTTCAGGATTCCAAGACCTTCCACTCCCGGTGTCTCATCACTGCTCTCAAAAAGCAGCTGCAGTCCCAGGCATATCCCAAGAAAGGGCGTTCCCTTTTCCACGATCTCATGTATTACCGGAACAAGTCCGTATTTTTTGAGATTTTCCATAGCATCACCAAAGCTTCCAACCCCCGGAAGGATTACTTTATCTGCTTTCAGAAGCACCTGGGGATCTCTTGAGACGACAGTCTCCTGTCCCAGATACTGAAGTGCTTTTTCCACACTTTTGATGTTTCCTGCATCATAATCAATGATTCCTATCATAATAATGCTTCCTCCTGCTCTTTTGTATCTCGATATTCCTCTCTCACCTTCGATTTACATTGCTTTAGTATAACGCAAAAACAGGCGGTTGCAAAGACTTTTCTCTGCTGCCGCCCATTTTTTCACATTATCACGGTAAAGTTTTATTATTTCCGGTCCAGTGTAAACCAGAATTCCACGCCATTATCAAAGTTCTGTACGCCATATTCCTGGTTCATGCTTTCCATGATGGCCTTTACAATGGATAAACCGATACCGCTTCCGCCGTATTCCCTGGTTCTCGCTTTATCAACTTTATAAAATTTATTCCAGAGATTCGGTACATCTGCCTCAGGGATCGGAGTCCCTGTGTTAAACACACTGATCTTCACACGGTTACCCTCATCCTGCAGCTTGATCTCGATTTCTTTCTCTCCCTCCAGATGGTTCAGGGCATTGCTTACATAGTTTGTCACAACCTCTTCGATCTTAAACTCATCGGCCCATACATAAACCGGCTTCTCCGCCTCAAAGATCACTTTTGCATTCTTCTGCCCGATCATGATATTCATGGTCTGAAGCACGCCGCGGATCAGGGATACGATATCAAACCGCTCCATTACAACTGCATCTTTGCCGGATTCCAGCTGATTCAGTGTGAGAAGATTTTTTACCAGTTTATTCATCTTGGAGGCTTCATCCATAATGACATCGCAATAGAACTCTCTGCTCTCAGGATCATCAGAAATATTTTCTTTTAAGCCTTCTGCATAGCCCTGGATCAGGGCTATGGGAGTTTTCAGTTCATGGGACACGTTATCCAGAAATTCCTTTCGCATCTTGTCGATCTTGATCTTGTCCTCAATGTCACGCTGCAATTCATTATTTGCAGATTTCAGTTCACTGATGGTAGTCTCCAGCTGTGAGGACATCCGGTTGAAATTATCTCCCAGAACATCGATCTCATTGCCGACCTTGCTCTCGTATTTTGCCTCAAAATCCAGATCTGACATTTTTCTGGAAAGTTCCGTAAGCTCACTGATGGGACGGGTGATCCTCCTGGTCACGACCATAATGACCAGACCACTTAAGATTATGATCATCAGACCTACCGCAAAGTAAAACTTATTGGAAATATCAGCGCTCTCCCGGATGCTCTCAAGGGGTGTCCTTATGATAAAATAATGTTCCTCATCCAGCTGTCCCCAGCATTCCACATAATCCATTCCCGCAAAACGGTCATGCGACTGCTGGATGGTATAATTGTCACCCTGCTTCAAGGTCCGGCTCTTATCTCCGTCCTCATCCAGATCATAGACATATCCGAACAGCTTGCTCTGAAGCATTTTTTCATTTTCGCCCCAGGAAAGCCAGCTAGTATTGCTGCTGTCAATGATAACCCAGGAAAGATTGTTTCTGGAGCAGGCTCTCTGGATCTCATCGGGAATACTCTCCATACCTTTCGAGCTGTTGCTGTTCATCATCTTGTCAATATCTGTATTTTCCAGAGTTGTTCGGAGATTCAGAAGTACATCGATCTTTTTTGTCACATAATATTTTTCAAGAAAGGCTCCGTTGATCACGGTAATAGTCAGAATGGATAAAAACAGCAGACCGATAAAGTATGCTGTGATCTGATGGCGGAGACTGTGGATCTTTTTTATTTTTTCCTTCGTTTTTTTCATTCTCCTACCTCAAACTTATAGCCCATCCCCCAGACTGTCTTGATATACTCGCCCTTATCGCCCATTTTACTTCTCAGTTTTTTGACATGAGTATCAATGGTTCTGGCATCTCCGAAATAATCATAATTCCACACAGAATTCAGGATCTTTTCTCTGGAAAGAGCGATTCCCTCATTCTCCAGGAAATAAGTCAGAAGCTCAAATTCCTTGAAGCTCAGATCCATCGGTTTATCATCTACCGTTGCCTGATGCGCTGCCTTGTCAATGACAATCCCACCTGCTGAAAGTATCTCATCCGGGTTGCTCTGTCCCGTTCTTCGAAGAATGGCTTCTACACGTGCTACAAGGATCTTGGGGCTGAAGGGTTTGGAGATATATTCGTCCACCCCGAGTTCAAATCCCAGAAGCTCATCACGCTCATCTCCTCTTGCTGTCAGCATAATGATGGGAACCTTGGAATTTTTGCGGATCTCACGACATACTTCCCAGCCATCCATCTTCGGCATCATCACATCCAGGATCAGAAGCGCAATGTCCTTTTCTTTATAAAAAATATCCATGGCCTCCTCACCGTCACCAGCTTCCAGTACCTGGAAATTCTTTTTGGTGAGAAAATCCTTTACCAGTTTTCTCATTCTGCTCTCGTCATCTACTACAAGAATTTTTAATGCATCCATTCTATCTTCCTCCGTTTCTCAGTCGCTGTTCCGGACAGCTGCTGACAGCCCGAAATGCTCTGTATCATCCCTCTTTACAAAAAGCTGAGCTTTTACTTCCGGTTCATTCTAAAGCGGATATTTCCATTCCGCTTTGCTACTGCTCATAATATATCACAGGTTTGTGTTGTGTGTGTGAACGTAATTTCATTTTTTTAATTTTATCCGCAAAAAAGGAGAACCCTCTAAAAGGATTCTCCGATCTTTTCTCCCATAAATACTCTTGTTTCAATTCCTTCACGGGAATTGTTTAAAATATCTTCATCCGGCTTTACCGCATTTTTTTCGGTGATCAGCACAATGGTGGAGCCGCCGAAAGCAAAATTCCCTTTTTCGTCTCCCCGTTTCACAAATGCTTTCCCTGGCCGGTTTTCGATTCTTCCGACAAGAAGAGCACCTACCTCCATCATCAGCACGGTACGGAAATTCTCTGTTTTCAAAAGAGAATACTCTCTGCTGTTTTCCTTGTAGATCGGATAGACATCGTTGGCCACGGGGTTGACTGTATGCAGGATCCCCGGGATCCTGATGCGTCCGGACTCCGCCGCATTGTCCGGATAAATATATCTGTGATAATCCTGAACACAGAGACGAAGCACCCACACATAGCCACCCTGATATCTTTTTCCAAGAGAAGGATTCCTGAGAAGCTCATCTATGGTATATTCGGTCTGTTTGATATGAAGACGGGCTTTTTCATCTACCGGATACACACTCACCCTGCAGTCACAGGGACTGATAAAATGTCCCGGTTCCATATCAATATGGCGGGCACCCTCCCGGATCTTCCGCTTGAAAAAATCATTGTAAGAGATGTATTTACGCTTTTCATAATCACTTATATCCAGATGATTGAACCGTATAAAGGGTTTCACCGCTGCTGCCGAAAGCCTGGAATCCAGAAGCTTTCCCATGGCAATGGAAACAACAGGAGTGACCAGTGGACGTATCAGCATGCGTCCGGCTACAGAACCGTAGATTTTTTCCAGAAGGTTGTTCTGAAAGGAATCCTCCTCTGTAATATGCCCCATTCTGTCCGCTGTCCGGATCATAGATTACCACCTCTCTCCATGGAAAGCTTATAGAGATAATTGAACTTCCACCATCCTTCGTTGTAGAAAAGTACAAGAAGAACTGCCACAGCAACTACCGCAACAATGATCACCAGCTCCCTGTTGGTGGGCTTACGGAATTTAAAATCCAGGATAAACAGAAGTCCTACCGTCAGCATTGCGATATGAAGGAGCACCACAAACCATTTATACTCCGGAAAAAGCAGGGATACCACAAACAGAAGCGGCAGGACCACAGACATGGATGTGATGGGAAGTCCCTGATAATATTTTCGGTTTTCGGAGGTTTCATTCTGACGTTTTTCCTCCATAACATTGAAGTATGCCAGACGGATCAGGCCTGCCAGACCGTAAAATAAAAGAATAGCTATTCCGTAAATATGACACATTCCAAGCTTAAATCCCAGCACAATGGGAAGGATCCCGAAACAGACGATATCTGCAAGGGAATCGATCTGGATCCCGAAGCATTTCTCTTCCTCCGTTCTGTTCTTCTTAGTTCTTGCGATCTTTCCGTCAAACATATCGCACAGTCCGGAAAATGCAAGACAGCACACCGCTGCTGAAATATGGTCCGTCACAGCGCAGAAGATTCCGATCATGGAAGAAACTACGCTTATGTAAGTCATTATTACCGTATAATCATAAAATCCTATCATTTGCACACCTCTTTTTTCTTTTTCATGTCAGGCTATATTCACAGTCCCACAGGGGACTTACCTGATCTGGGTCAAGCAGATCTCCGCGATCTGCATTCGATCAAATCTTTTCAGGATTCCTTTTTCCGATAGTGAGCTGAGCCACCGCAGTAAACACCGCACTGATCAGCAGCTCTCCGTAATATCCCAGCCCTCTGCTAAGCACCATTCCCGGAAGCAGCAGGCCACCGAATACCGGACTGAAAATGGTAAGAAACAAAGTCTCACTGATTCCCATTCCTCCCGGAAGCGGCAGCATATCCACAGATACCGATATCACTGCCTGGAGAAAAAGGATATCCCAGAAACCGGTTCCATGGAGTCCAAAAGCCTGATATACGAACCAGGTTACTGCAAACAGTGCCATACGCTGGATAAAAGTGATTCCTATCACTTTAACGATCACCAGCGAATTATTCTTCAGATATGCCGCAGTATTTCGGTAAGTATCCATGGAAGCTTCCAGTTTTTTCAGCCGTCCCTCTTTTTTCCTCATCAGATGAAACCGTTCCAGAAGCTTCAT
The DNA here is from genome assembly GCF_023669475.1 of Blautia sp. MB18-30. Taxonomy (NCBI): domain Bacteria; kingdom Bacillati; phylum Bacillota; class Clostridia; order Lachnospirales; family Lachnospiraceae; genus Blautia; species Blautia sp. MB18-30. The sequence goes on from NZ_JAMOYY010000005.1 coordinate 54,264, forward strand.
GCCCTTCACCAGGATCGCTTTTGCCAAAAGCGGATGAAATACCAGAATGGTCATAAAAGTGACACAGAAGATATTCAGCATCAGCCCCAGATAAAACACCGGCAGGATTCCTTCCAGATATTTGTGAAGAAATCCTCTTCCGAAAATCGCGATCCCAATACCGATCACCACAAGCACCAGCTTATAGGTAATCGTCACGATCATCAGGATCACCGTTGACACCGGAATGGAAATCTTCTCTTTTTTCATATAGTAGATCTGCATGGGCTGTCCGCCGCTGGCGGATGGTGTGATACAGCTGAAAAAGAATCCTACAGACGAAAACAGAAAGCAGGTTCTTTTTTTCAGATGGATCCCGCTGGAACGCATCATATACCAGATAATGATGGATTCCCCCCAGATAAAAAATGCTACCAGTACAATTCCCGGAAGCAGCCACCGTTTATCTGCCCTATGTATGGCATCCATCATGGAAGACAGGTCTTCTCCATGAAAAACGCCGTAGATAGTCAGGGCAAAAACTACTGCCAGGAACACTCCGTTAAATATGATCTTTTTTCTGCTCTTCATCACTTGACACCTTCTGTATAGCTGTTGATCTTCTTTTCAATTTTAGTTCCAAACCGTTCATAAATATGCCAGAGTTTTGTTTTCTGTCCCAGAATAAAGCATACCTGAGCCAGGATCACACCACCTGCCACATCCACAAGTACATGCTGCTTGGTAAAAATGGTAGACAGAAAAACCAGCACAGCCAGTGTAAACGATACCCCCTTATACCATGTCGGAATTCTTTTCTGATCCTTGATCCCCAGAAAACAGAACCAGCTTACCAAACAATGGATAGATGGAAACAGGTTATCTGCCGCATCAATGGAATACAGCCAGCCGGCCAGCAGATCCCAGATTCCGTTTCCTTCGATCACCGGTCTTGTATTGGTAGTGGGATATGCCAGAAATATGATCAGACACACACAACGGGATATAATATCCGCAGTAAAAAAACGGTAAACCTGTTCCCGCTCCTGCCTTGCCGCAAGGATATAATTCACTGCCCAGAATACATAACAGCCAAAATAGATAATCAAAAACTGCGGCACAAATGGGAGCCGCAGATCAAGATTACTTTCTATATTGTGATGATACCAACCGCCTGCGATCGCCCTTGAACCGGAATATACAAGACAGTTAAATACAAATGAAAAAACAAGGGGAAAAAGCCCGTACGCAGGTACGATCCCTGTTACATATTTCCAAAAACGTTTCATAAATTCACGCCTCATTATTTTATTGATATCAGGAATAAAACATATTCTTCTCCTGCTAACATCTGCTAGTCACAGTATAACAGTCGGGGCGTATGGTTTCAACTAAATATGGAAAGTTTAAGAATTGTTAAGATTTGAGTTCAGTTATTTTTTCTTTTTTGTTCATACTTTTTTCAGAATGACGTCACAGAATGACCACAAAATATGAGTATATTATTAGATGTGCAAAGGGTACTACCTTTGATAACACTTTTTTCTTTTTCATACTGCCGGGGCTGCCTCCAAACAAAGCCCCGGCCTCCTTCCTTTTTATTTTCCCATTTTTTAATTATGCCATGCAAGACGTACACTGGACGGATGTACTTCTTTTGTCATCCAGTCCACATCGTTGGTGATCCAGTCCATGATCCCGAGCTGGCGTGTCTCCCATGCGATGGTTGCCTCTCTTGCTTCCGGTGTTTCTTCCACTTCCATGGTTGTGTCGATCTCATCATATCCAAAAATATATCCGCCTGCACTCCAGATGCTGAAGTTGCTGTCCGGGCCCGGATCTATTGTTTCGCCTCTCTGCGCCACAAGTCCGTCATGACGGGCTTTATATTCTTCCTCACAGCCGTCTTTTAATTTTGTCATGAACATTCTGTGGCGGATCAGCTCTTTGTTTTCTCTCACAACACCAAAATTATGATACATCAGGCGCATGTCTTTTCCAGGAGTAGAGATCCAGGTAAAGGTATCTCCGATCTTTTCAGTCAATGCTGCCTTTACTTTCTCCTCTTCCGGAGAGATCACCTCTCCGTCTGCATTTTCGTAATATCCGCAAAGCATGTTGCCTGACACAAAGTTATCCGTAACGATTCCCTGAGATGCTCAGGCAAGATACAACATGACCATCAGTGGCATGGTTATGATACTTACCAGCGTTGTCATTACATTGATGGTGCTGGCATAGACCGGGTCCTGATCGTAGAGCTGTGCCAGCTGTACAACCGTTGTTGCCGACGGTGTGATCACTGCCATCAGACTGATAAGCAGAATGGTTTTTCCATCCTTTACCATTGAAGCCAAGGGCAGATACTTCAAAAACAACAGTATGAGCAGCGGAGTCACCACCATTTTCAAGATCGTGATCAGATAGATCCTGGAATGGCTGAAAATATCTTTCCATTTTACCTCCGTCATGGTCATTCCAAGCATGATCATACATACAGGTCCCAGGGTGGCTGAAATCTGGCTCATGGTATTTCCAAGAATCACCGGCAGTCTGATCTGCGTGAAGAACAGAACGATGCCAAGGACAATAGCGATCAGATTGATGTTGCAGAGGATTTTTTTCCAGTTGATGCCGGCCTTCGCCTCCATCAGCGACTGTCCGTGGGTCCACATCAGGATCATCTGCACACTCAGGAAAGCACTGGCATAGATCACCCATTTTTCACCAAGAACTACCGTTACAAGAGGGATCACCAGATTTCCGGAATTGGAATAGATGATGGATTCTTTTTCTACCACACTTAATTTCAGTGGCTTGCCGATGATCTGTACAAATACCAGAAGAAAAATATGGATCAGGATGGCCGCTGCCACTGCCAGAAGGAAGCCATTCCGGATGCTTCTGGAATATTCGATCTGAAAAGCATTGATCATTACACAGGGCATGATGATGTAGATACAGATGACTGAAAGTGTCCTGCTGCTTTTTGCATCGATAAGTCCGCATTTTACCACTGTAAATCCACAGGACATCATCAGAAAAAATACGATGATCTGCTGCAATAATTGTAAAGTTATCATTTTTTCTCCCCTCCGAACGCGTCAGCTCTGTCCGATCTCTTTCAGGGCTGTCTGAAGTTGCGCGTCTTCTTTATGTGTAAGTTCTGTCCAGTCTGTGATGTCTCCGGAAAGCTCTGCTTCCACATCCGGAGTGATTCCTTTTTTGTTGATATCATTGCCCTTTGGCGTAAAATATTTTGCGATGGTGATCTTTACCGCACTGCCATCGGTAAGAGGCTGGATGGTCTGCACCACGCCCTTCCCATAGGTAGTTGTTCCTACAATCGTTCCAATCCCGTAGTCCTTTACCGCCCCCGCAAAGATCTCCGATGCACTGGCACTGTTTCCGTTTACCAGAACAGCCAGCGGCATGTCCAGTTCATTTTTTCCGTCGCAGGTTTCCTCTTCCCTTTTTCCGTTTTTGTCCTCTGTATAGACGATCAGTCCTTCCGGAAGTATTTGGCGGAGTACGCCGCAGACTGCAGTAAGAAGGCCTCCCGGATTATCACGGAGATCCACAACCAGCTTCTTCATTCCCTGATCCTTCAGATCTGCAAATGCTTTTTTATACTGATCGCTGGTCACCTCAGAAAATTCGGAGATCCGGATATAGCCGGTGTCTCCGGAAAGCATCTCATGGGAAACGGTCTGAATCTCCACATCCCGGATCTCCACTTTGACATCCCGGGTTTTCTCTTCGTTTTCCCGCTGTATGGTCAGCATTACGGAATCTTTCTCACTGTCACGGACCATGGAAGCAATATCGGAAGTTTCTTTGTCTGTAACATCAGCTCCATCTACTGCCTTGATCACATCTCCCTTTTTCAGTCCCGCCTGTTCTCCAGGGCCGCCCTCATAAAGCTGTATGATCTTTGCCCCTCCGGTGTCATCCTTCTGAAGAACGGCACCGATCCCTACGTAGGAGCCTTCATTGGAAGTATTCAGCTCTTTATACTGTTCTGCTGTGTAATAGGTGGAGTACGGATCCTTCAGGCCGGCAAGCAGGCCAGCATAAAGCCCCTCACGCAGGCTGCTTTCGTCTTTTTCATCCAGATATTCTTCATCGATCAGTTCTTCCAGGTAATTCAGCTTCTGAACCGTTTTCACATCGGAAAGCGCATTGCCTTTCGGAAACAGTACTTTCTGATAGCTGGTAAAAACAGCGCCTGTCACAACCAGCGTTGCTGCCACTCCAATGGCTATACCTTTTTTGAATTCTTTATTTTTCATATTTTTCCTTTCTTCTGCACAGCCGGTAAAGCCGATAAGATCACAGATTTTCTGTACTCCTCTGTGCGCCGTCCGGTTTTTATATACCGAAAACGGCTGCCGATATTCCGACAGCCGCTGTATATCTTATGATCACACATCATGCGGATACATAAGATTCTCTGCTATTTGGTTATACTCTGAGATGTTTTCTTGTTGTGAAAAAGCTTCCCAAAAGACCGATTCCCACACCAAGTCCAAGTCCCATGGGAACCAGACCCTCATAAATCTGCCAGATCGGAATGAAATCCACGATTCCTGTCAATACATTGAATTTTGTCAGAATAAACTCTACAGCGGAATTATACAGGAAAAACAGGCAGATCAGCGGTATCGCCGCACCGATCACACCGAGGATCATACCTTCCAGAAGGAATGGCAGTCGTACAAAAGCATCTGTAGCTCCTATGTATTTCATAATTCCGATTTCTTCCTTGCGGACAGAAATACCCATAGATACTGTATTGCTGATCAGGAATATGGAAATGATCAAAAGGATTGCGATCACGGCAATCGACACATAAGAAACCAGCTTGTTAATGGAACCAAGTGTCCTGGATGCCTGTTCAGACTGATTTACCTTCCGGACATGTTCCAGTCCCTGGATATAATTCACCAGTTCTGTCTGCTTGGTAATATCATTAAGATATACCTGATAATTGGATGAATTGGCAAGAGGGTTATCATCTTTAAATCCATCTGCCGCATCTTCATCTCCAAAATATTTCTGTTTGTATTCTTCCCATGCCTGATCTGCGGACTGATAGTCCATCCTGGCCACTTCCGGCCTGGACTGAATAGCATCGCCGATCGCCTGGATCTCTTCCTCTGAAGTGCCCTCATCAAAGAATACTGTGATCGGTACTTCTTCTTCCACCTTATGGGCAATATTACCGACGTTGTTCACGATGGAATAGAAAATGCCTACCAGAAAAATGCAGGCTGCCATCGTGATGATACATGCCAGGGAAAACATCCAGTTTCTTTTTATATTCTTAAAGCCCTGCTTCAGGGTATACCAGATCGTACTAGGCCTCATGATATCCTCCCTCTTTCTCATCGCTGATGATCTTGCCGTTGTGCATGGTGACTACTCGCTTGCGCATGGCATTGACGATGTCCTTATTGTGGGTAACTACCAGAACTGTGGTTCCTCTGTCATTGATCTGCTCCATCAGAGCCATGATCTCTTCGGAGGTTTTCGGATCCAGGTTTCCGGTCGGCTCATCTGCCAGAAGGATGTCCGGGCGGTTTACCAGTGCTCTGGCAAGAGCAACTCTCTGCTGCTCACCACCGGAAAGCTCATCCGGGTATGCCTTATACTTTCCTGCAAGTCCTACCTCCTGGAGAACCTCCGGCACACGTTTGCGTATCACACGGGTAGGTCTTCCTATGACACGCTGCGCAAATGCTACATTCTCATATACATTACGGTCTTTTAAAAGACGGAAATCCTGAAATACTACCCCAAGCTTTCTGCGATACTTGGCAACGCGTCTGTGTTTCATCTTCTCCAGACGTTCCCCGCTGACTGTGATCGTTCCGCTGGTAGAATCCAGTTCTTTCATCAGAAGCTTGATCAGTGTGGATTTACCGGAGCCACTGCTTCCTACTACAAATACGAATTCCCCTTTATCAACATGTAAGTTCGCATGATTCACAGCCGGAAGACCCGGGCCGTAAGATTTGCTCACATCTACAAGATCGATCATATATATCCTCCTCTATATTATAAAAACATAATTTTCTTAATTTTTTTGTAACATTATTGTAATATATATTCTGTTTAAATGCAAGAATAAATTTCCCGGGCCCTACAACGGTTACTGTTCACGTTACTGTTCACTCCGTTCTCAGTAACCCGCTTCGCGATGCACAGAATTTATGCTGATCGCATAAATTCGCGCGATATGTCTCGGGTTTTCTGTGACCTTCGCTCACAAAAAACACCTCGCGGGACATTATCAGTGAACAGTAACCTGTTCACTCCATTCTCATTAATGCGCTCCGCGGAATATTACCAGTGAACAGTAAGCAACAGCCCTCTTCAAATTATTTATTTTAACGTAAAAATACCAAAATTACAATAGAGTCATGGATGTTATCTGTGAAGTTCATGTGAATTCGTTACTGCTCACTCCGTTCTCAGTAACACACTTCGTGAATGCTTCCAAACAGGAGGGACATTTACAACAATATTCCATGATGAAAAACGCTCATACAAAAACTGCCACCTATTCCGGGAAGGAATAAGCGGCAGTTTAAAAGTTCTAATATGTTGCCTTAATATATCAAACTATCATCCTGCATTCCGAATGCTATTAGTACTCTAAGGTCTCCATATATTTCATATATCGAACAACCATCAGCGCGATCTTAAATGTAATGGCATCCTCAAACACTCTCAAATCAAGGCCTGTACTCTTCTGGAGTTTATCCAGACGATATACCAGCGTATTTCTGTGGATATACAGCTGACGTGAAGTTTCCGATACGTTCAGACTGTTCTCAAAGAATTTATCGATGGTGACAAGTGTCTCCTCATCGAAATCATCCGGAGATTTGTTGTCAAAGATCTCGCGGATAAACATCTTACACAGAGGAATAGGCAGCTGATAGATCAGACGTCCGATTCCAAGTGAGCTGTATGCGATAACTTCCCTGTCTCCGAAGAAGATCTTGCCTACATCAAGGGCCATACGCGCTTCCTTGTAGGAACGTGAAACTTCTTTCAACTCATTGACAATGGTACCGTATGCCATGTGGACATCCTCACCATCTTTATTCAGATCCAGAGTATCCATAATCGTATGAGCCAGCTTATCCATCTCCGGATAGCCCTCTCCCTCTTCCAGTTCCTTGACTATAATGATGCTCTTCTCATCAACAGCAGTGATAAAATCTCTGCTCTTTCCGCCAAAAAGGCTTTTCACGCTCTCTACAGAGCTGTGATCTTTCTCCTGGTTCAATTCCAGGATCATAACTACACGACGGACATCTGCTTCAATATGAAGTTTCTTCGCTCTGTTGTAAATATCCACCAGAAGAAGATTATCAAGAAGAAGATTCTTGATAAAGCTGTCTTTGTCAAAACGCTCCTTGTACGCAACGATCAGATTCTGGATCTGGAAGGCTGCAAGCTTGCCTACCATATAAGTATCCTCATCATCTCCGTGGGCTACCAGGACATATTCCAACTGATAATCATCACAGACCTTAAAGTACTGAAATCCCTTGACAAGCTGGCTGTCCGCCTGGGATTCTACAAAAGCCTGGATATCTGCCGGCTGGATCTCAAAATCAGAAAAGGTAGACGCAAGTACCTTGCCGTCTGTGTCAATGACACAAAATTCCGTCCTTGATATTTCTTTAAGTCCCTCGAGCGTATTCTGTAACACCTGATTCGATATCATTCCGTTCAATCCCTTCTCACTTATGTGTATGCTTATCTTCTGTCTTTCCCTCTTTATCTATGGCTATTTTAATACAAAATCACCAAAAATGAAAGAGTAAAACTGAAAAAATTTACAAATTTTTGTTGAAATCCGCCTAATTTTTCTCTATAAAACCTTCTCCATGAACTTCTCTTGCATCGGAAACGATCACAAAAGCGTTGGGATCAATATCATCTACCAGCTCTTTCAGCTTCACAATTTCCTTTTTGTTTACCACACAGAAGATGATCGTCTTCTCCTGACCGGAATACATCCCCTTGCCACAGATCCCTGTCGCTCCGCGATCCAGGTCTTCCATAATGACTCTGGCAACCTCATCCGGCTTCTCCGTGACGATAAATGTCTGTTTGGAAAACTTCAGACCTTCGATCAGACTGTCGGATACTTTTGTTACCAGATAAACCGCAATGATGGCATACAGGGCCCGCTGGATACCGAACACATACATTCCTACGATCACAATAAGCCCATCAATAAACTGCATGATCTGTGCGATGGAATAATGACGCATATACTTCTGGATCAGTGCTGCCATCATATCCGTTCCGCCTGTGGTTCCCTGTCCAAGGAAAACCATTCCAATGCCGATTCCCAAGATCACACCACCGTATACAGCAGCCAGAAGGAGATCATCTCCCGCAATATTCCACACCGGCTGAATGGCAAGCCAGGTTGAGAGGGAGATCTCACCGACCAGAGCTTTTTTTACAAAGGAAAAGCCTTTGATCCGCCATCCCAGAAAAAACAGCGGAATGTTCAGCGTGATATTGGTAAGCCACAGCGGAACCCCGCCATCTATGATCTCACCGGTCCAGTGCTTCACCAGGATCGCTATACCGGAAAAGCCGCCTGTTACCAGCCCGGTTGCATCAAAAACGGAATTGATGGCAAGTGCCATCAGCCCGGTTCCTACTATGATCAGAAGATAATCCAGATACCAGTCCTTTTTTTTCACAAGACTCATAAAGTGCTCCTTTCATTTTTTACAGCAATTCCCGGAATTTCTGTCTTGAAATGTCCTCAATATTTCTATTCCGCTGTGAAAATCCCAGAAATGCTATAGTATCATATGACAACTGCATCAGTTTCCCGCACTGACGTGTCATAAAAAGAACGGGACCGTACACTATTCTGCGTCCGTTCCCGTTCTCCATGCTATTTTTCTGTCTTTTTATTTATAAAATGAACAAATTCATAGCTTTCCATTATCTGAAAGTATTTTACGATTCTCGGATAAAGCGGTTCTGCCTTATCTCCGAAATGCTCTTTCACCAGCAGGGCAAGCTCCTGCACGGTTTTGGCTCCATCGATCTCAGGCCAGATAAAAGTTCCCATTTCATCAAGATGAACCTTGGAAAACCTTGGCTTGCCAAAAACCTTCTGCGCGATGGTATTGAACATACCCTTATTCTCTATCTCAAGAATGATCCGCTGCTTCAGGTCCCGGTGCCACCGGATCGACTGGTTTGTTTCCGGGATCAGATCAAGATAGTTGATATCCTGTTTCTTATCCTTTTTGTTTTTTCTCATCAGGCTTTCTTCTTTCTCCAGATAGAGAATTTAAGCAGTGACAGGATCATGATGATCATCAGCACAACGCCGCCGATATTTCCAAGGTTTACAACGCCGGACATATCAAGGCTGATACCGACAACTGCAAAGATCGCAAGAAGAATTCCAACAAGACCCTCGCCGGCGATCATACCAGCACAGTACAGGGTACCATCTGTGGACTGAGCTGTCTTGGTTTTTTCGTCAACACCTTTTCTGCTGTCAAGTAATCCACGAACGATACCACCGATCATGATGGTTGCGTTCAGGTAGATTGGAAGGTAAAGACCGATTGCGAAAGGCATTACCGGGATACGGAGGATCTCAAGGCAGATTGCAAGGAATACACCTACAAATACAAGTCCCCATGGAAGGTTTCCGCCCATGATTCCCTCAACGATCATCTTCATAAGCTGAGCCTGTGGCGCAGGGATCTCTGCTGTACCGTAGCCCCATGCTGCATCCAGAAGATACAGAACACCGCCGATAGCAAGACCGGAAACAACAACACCGAGCATCTCGCCCATCTGCTGCTTCTTAGGTGTAGCACCGAGAAGGTATCCTGTCTTAAGGTCCTGAGAGGTATCACCGGCGATCGCTGCGATGATACAGATAACAGAACCAACAGCGATCGCTGCTGTCATTCCGTCGATACCTGTTTTACCGGAGCTCTTGATCGCAAATGTAGCAATCAGAAGAGTAGCGATAGCCATACCGGAAACCGGGTTGTTGGAGCTTCCTACAAGACCTACCATACGGGAAGATACTGTTGCAAAGAAGAATCCAAAAACTACGATGATACATGCACCAAGAAGAGTTACCGGGATTGCCGGAACGATCCAGATGATAAATACCATTGCTATAACACCGAGAAGGATGAACTGCATCGGAAGATCCTGTGCGGTTCTCTCTGTGCTTGTGTTCTTGCTTCCCTTCATGCTCTTCATGGAGTCACGGAAGGTTGTAACGATCAGCGGCAGGGATTTGATCAGGGAAATGATACCACCTGTTGCGATAGCACCTGCGCCGATATATTTAACATAAGTAGACCAGATTGCTGATGCTCCGCCGTTTGCGTAAAGCTGGGCAATGGTCGTTCCCTCTGCTGCCGGATACATCCATGTATCAGGTCCGAACAGGCAGATCAGCGGAATGATGACCATCCAGCCGATAAGAGAACCGGTAAACATGTAGGATGCGATCTTCGGTCCTACGATATAACCAACACCGAGAAGTGCCGGATAAACCTCCATACCGATCTCACCTTTGAAGGATTTAAATGCTGCAGAAACATCTGCCGGAAGAAGCTTCAGTCCATCAACAACAAATTTGAAGACAGCTGCAAGTCCCATACCGGAGAATACTGTGGAAGCATTTGCTCCGCCTTCCTCACCGGCAAGAAGAACGTCTGCGCAGGCAGTTCCTTCCGGATAGAGAAGAGTTGCATGCTCTTTAACAATGAGGGCATTACGAAGGGGTACCATGAAAAGTACACCAAGGATACCACCGCAAAGTGCGATCAGAGTGATCTCAACGATGCCTGGTTTGCTTGTAAGTCCTTCCTCTGCCCAGAGGAACAGTGCAGGCATGGTGAAGATAGCACCTGCTGCAAGAGACTCACCGGCTGAACCGATAGTCTGGACCATATTGCTCTCCAGAATGGAGTTTCTGCGAAGAATCACGCGGATAACACCCATGGAGATAACTGCCGCCGGAATGGAAGCAGATACTGTCATACCAACACGAAGACCAAGGTAAGCATTGGCTGCGCCGAAGATGACAGCAAGAATACATCCCATGATCACAGATGTAACTGTGAGCTCCGGAGTGATTTTCTCCGCAGGAATGTAAGGTTTGAACTCTGTGTTTTTGTTCATATTTCCTCTCCCTTTATCTAGTAAATTAGTAACGTTATATAGTATAGCAAATTTCGCAGTATTTTGCAAGAAATTATATCTGAGATATTATATATTATTTACAATTTTCTGTATAATTATAAGCAAATAATTGGTCACTATGCAGCTTTTATGCTAACATAGTGACCTTATTCCTTACAATTGAATATTATACATTTAAAATAAAATACTTTTTTTTTTCAGTTGTCCGTTTCCAGCTGTTTTGTCAGATATCGCCCTACGATCTTTGAGAAATTTCCGATATCCCGGATATAGGCAAAATCCTTTCCAAAAATCTTCTTTTCCGCCGGAAGATCCTTCTCTTCACCTGCAAATACCCCCAGAACACTGACGCCCTGGCTCCGAAGACGCCGCACCTCTGTTGCAGTATCTGAAATGGCATATTTTCCCTGATAAGGGGCCGGATTTTTTGCATTGGGGCGGTTTATGATCACATCGTAGGGGCGTCCGTCACTTAAGATGATCAGGATCTTTTTTTCCTCTTCCCTCTGCAAAAGACTATATCCCGCTGCTTTTATGGCAAGCCCGTCCCGATTATTGGAGGAAGTCACATAATTGAAAATATCCTCATCCGCCGAAACCGGATCATCATATTCCCGGAACCTGTGCAGGATCGTATGATCCCAGAATGTGCAGTAGCTCATAACCCGATGAGGGATGTCCACATTGCTCAGGGCAGAGCTGATCATATAAGCCTGCAGTGCCACATCTCCCTGTCGACTCATCTGTGAACCACTGGCATCGATCAGTATATCCACCACAAAATCCGTATTGTCTCCACGAAGAATCCTTTTGAAAAGATTTGCCTCACCGCTTCTGCCTATACGCCACAGCCTGGAAGGAACGATAGTTCCCCGGTCTGATAGGACTTCCTGGTTTTCACTTCGGATCACCAGTGCTTTTTTCAGGAGTTCAGTCAATATGGCAATATTTCGTTTTGCAATTCTGTGCTTGTCATGATAGATCCATATGTTCTTATTACGCAGACGCTTTGCATACTGGTACTGATAATTATCACGAACCGGATTTTTCAGGATTCCTTCTGTAAAATACAGGCTGCAGTCTCCGTGTATTCCTCGGCACATAAGATGGTTCATTCTTTTTTCTTCCGCAGGTGTGAGATAGGTTTTTCCAAAATTCAGTTCCACATAGGTATGAGCTTTCTGAAGAGCTTCCTCTGAAATCACCGTGATCTTGTTTTTCACCTTACGTTTTTCTTCCATATCCTGTGTCAGCGAGGAATCTTCAATATCTGTCATCCGGTCTGTGAGCTTTTCCACATAATTTTCCAGAGCTTCCTCATACATCTCTTCATTAAGGTAGTCTTCCCAGCCAAATTCCGTCAGTTCTTCCAGCGTCACCGCCATTACCCGTTCAAGGGAACCGTTTTTCTTCTCAAAGTCCGGATCGATGACCGCATTATAGAGGCTGTCGATGATCCGAATCAGTTCCATGGTGTCTCTGCTTTCTGCGCAGGCATAAATCTGATCCCGGAATGCAGACAGTTTTTTCTCCAGAGGCTGTACGCTTCCTGTAAGTACATCACGGAATACTGCAATTTTCAGCCTGTCTAACAACTTATCGTAGGAAGGCAGGGTTTCATATTCCTGATCCAGGATATCTTCCAGAGCTTTTTTTCTCATGCGGCGAACCCCGGGGCGCTCTTCACAGATCCGCTCTCCCACTGCCGCTTCGATACAGAGCTGTGTCAGCCCGGTCAGCTCCGTCTCAGAGGCATCCAGATAGATTTTTTTTACAAGATAAAGGCCAAGCAGATTTTTGTCAAAATATCTGGCAAAAGCCCCCTGTTTGATCCCATCGTAAAGAGCGATCTCTTTTGAGCGGAGAAACAGCGATACATCCGGCTTCACATCCAGTGTATAGTCGCCGCTTACCGTCCAGAGGAGATTACGGATCCGGTTTTCCAGCTCCATCTTGTAATCTTCTATAGAAAGTTCTTCTGTCAGATCTTTATGCATAGACATCGTCCTTTGTCCACTCTTCCGGGATCCTTGTACGGACTACATCGTCCACGATCTCCTTTTCAAAAATATCGAAGGTTTTGTTCACCACTCCCATCTGCACTGCTGCCAGGGGAGAAAGTCCTGCACGAACGATCTTCATGGCAGCCAGAAGGCCTCGAAGATCCAGCGCTTTTGTGGAGATCTCACTGTTTACGGATTTCTTCTGAAGATCCATAAATACACCGATAAACTGTTCCACTGCCTTTTCCTTTGCCTCCGGGAACATTTTGCGAAAAATAAATCCCAGGGTTTCTTCTGTCTGCGCTGGCATATCGATCACCAGGAAACGAGAAACCAGAGCTTCGTTCAGCTCCTTTGTTCCTGCATATCCGTAGTTCATGGTTCCGATAAAACGTGCCGCAGGATGAAGGTCGATCCGGTCATAGCCCGGAACATCAATGGAGCGGCGATAGTCCAGAGTTGCATGAAGGACAGAGACCGCATCGTTCTTTGCCATATTGATCTCATCCAGAATACCGAAGCCACCATACTCGGCACACTGATAGATGCTGCCCTTTCGGAGGCAGACTTCATTGTTTACAAAGGTATCCGTTCCGATCAGGTCTCCGCTGTTTGTATTGACATGGAAAGATACATTATAAACCGGGCGGCCAAAAGCATATGCCAGATTTTCTGCCAGGATATTTTTTCCCGTGGCCTTTGGGCCTGCAAGAAGAAGATTTTCTCCTTCCAGAAGTCCTGCAATGGCCATTTCCAGGATTTCTTTTCCGTAGAACGGTATGGACGGTCTGGTAACTCTGGCTGCAGCCCCCTCGTCAACGTTATAATTTTTTCGAAACTCCTCGATGCCGTGGATCAGGCTTTCGGAAACGTTCTGTTCTTTTAAAAATTCTAATTCTATCATATATACTTACTCCTGAATCTGATTGAATGCCGCAGATATCCTCATCCGCAGTTATTATATGATCCTATGACGGATAACCGCTTACAGATTTTTTCTCCGCCAGGTAAAAAACGGGACAGATCTTACATCTGTCCCGTCATTTGATTTCAAAGATGCCGCTGCACCCAGGGAACATCTCTTATTTCCTGATTTTATTTAACCGATCATACCTCAAAGATCAGATCACCGTAGGATGGCATCGGCCACATATCTTTATCTACGATCATCTCAAGCTCGTCTACAGGTTTTCTTAAAGCCTGCATTGCCGGTACCACGCTCTCTCTGAAGAATACAGCACGGTCACGTCCCTCTTCATGGGATTCCGACTCAGCGATCAGTCCGGAAAGCTTATCCATAGCTGTCTTGGTCTCAGCAAGAAGTGCGGAGGTTTTTTCCAGAAGACTTGTCTGTACACTGACATCAAGCGCTGCGCTCACTGCCTTCACAGAATTGATGGACTCTGCAAGAACCGTTGTATAACGGATCACTGCCGGGATGATCTGCTTAGTAGCTACATCCACCATGGTCTTGGCCTCAATGTTGATAGCCTTTGCATAGCCTTCATACTGGATCTCTGCTCTGGACTCAAGCTCTGCTCTTGTAAATACATTAAAGGATTCAAAAAGCTTCACAGCTTTATCTGTAGTCAGCGCAGGAATGGCATCTACCATGGACGGAAGGATCGGAAGTCCACGTCTCTTTGCCTCTGCCTCCCACTCCGGTGCATATCCGTTTCCGTTGAATACAATACGCTGATGCTGGATCGCATACTCCTTGATCAGGTCATGTACTGCAGTATCAAAATCGTCTGCTGCTTCCAGACGGTCGCATGCATCGCGGAATACTTCTGCTGCAATCGTGTTCAGAACTACGTTGCACTCGGAAATGGAATCACGGGAACCAACCATACGGAACTCAAATTTGTTTCCTGTGAACGCAAATGGTGATGTTCTGTTTCGGTCTGTAGCATCCTTCATGAAATCCGGAAGTGTCTTAACACCGGTATCCAGGATCTCGCCGGTCTTACTGTGTGTGGCGGTACCTGTGCTGATCAGCTGCTCCAGAACATCCTGAAGCTGCTCTCCAAGGAATACGGAGATAACTGCCGGCGGTGCCTCGTTTCCTCCGAGACGTTCATCGTTTCCAACGTCTGCTGCAGACTCTCTCAGAAGATCTGCATGCTCATCAACGGCTTTTAGGATACAGGTGAGAACAAGAAGGAACTGGATATTCTCATGAGGAGTTTTTCCCGGCTCAAGAAGGTTGATCCCGTCATCCGTTGTCAGGGACCAGTTGTTGTGCTTACCGGAACCGTTAACTCCTGCAAACGGTTTCTCATGAAGCAGGCAGCGCATACCATGGCGGCTTGCAACTTTTTTGAGGATACGCATCATGATCTGGTTGTGATCTGCTGCAATATTTACCGGTGCGTAGATCGGTGCCAGCTCATGCTGTGCAGGTGCAACCTCATTGTGCTGTGTCTTTGCTGTTACGCCCAGCTTCCAGCACTCCTCGTTGACTTCCTTCATGTATGCGGAGATTCTCTGACGGATGGTTCCGAAATAATGGTCATCCATCTCCTGTCCTTTCGGAGGCATGGCACCGAAAAGTGTTCTTCCTGTGTAGATCAGGTCTTTTCTCTGGAGCCATTTCTGTTTGTCAACCAGGAAATATTCCTGCTCAGCTCCAACGGAAGGCGTTACTTTTTTAGAAGTTGTATTTCCGAAAAGGCGGAGAAGTCGAAGTGCCTGTGTATTAATTGCTTCCATGGAACGAAGAAGCGGTGTTTTCTGGTCAAGCGCCTCTCCTGTGTAGGAGCAGAATGCTGTGGGGATACATAAGATCCCGCCGGCTGCGTCATGACGTACAAAGGCAGGTGATGTGCAATCCCATGTTGTATAGCCTCTTGCCTCGAATGTTGCACGAAGTCCTCCGGATGGAAACGAGGATGCATCCGGTTCCCCCTTGATCAGCTCCTTGCCAGAAAAGCTTAAGAGTACCTTTCCGTCCTCTCTTGGCGCTGTGACAAATGCGTCATGTTTCTCGGCAGTAACACCTGTCAGCGGCTGAAACCAGTGACAATAATGAGTAGCACCTTTCTCAATAGCCCATTCCTTCATCTCATGTGCAACCACATCAGCGATCTCCATGGACAGCTCCTTACCCTCTTCTATTGTCTTTTTCAGTTCGCGGTATACCTTCTTCGGCAAACGGTCCTGCATAACAGAATCGTTAAATACATCGCAGCCAAAGATTTCCTTTACGTTGATATAATCTCCCATTTCTTCCTCCTTTTCGTTCCTGTATATCCAGTCTTTCTTATGAGGAAAGACATTTTCACCTCTGTATGATCACCTTGTCTTCGGATACTCGGATCATTCTTCGCTCTTCTGGGTAATCTCCTTGATCTCCTGCATTTTCTGGTTCAGCCGGCTTTTTTTCTGTTCTTACTGCTGGTAAGATAAAGGTTCATGGCCTCATGAAGATTATCGATTTCCACATGGGTCTGATCTCCACCGAACTCTCCATCCAGCGTCCACGGAACAGCCTCCTCTGACTCTATCACAACATGCGCAGACTTAAAAGAATAAATCAGATCTGTATTATCCTCTGCAGTAAGAAGCGCAGTCATGATCTCCTGAAGCTCCAGCGGATTCTTCGGATTGGTGATCAGTGTCACCTCAAACAGTCCGTCATTCATATCCACGTTTTTTCCGGTAAGATTCTTAAATCCGCCTACAGATCTGGAATTGCTGATCATACCGTAGATAAAATCATTCTCCACAGTCAGCTCATCGGAGGTTACCTTCAGATGATAGGATTTCACCTCAAAAAGCTGCTTCATCCCTTCCAGCACATAGGCAACATGTCCCAGGATATTTTTCAGATCCTGGTCTGTCTCATAGGAAACATTGGTAAACAGTCCAAACGCAGCCACATAGGCAAATGTCTGGTTATTAAATTTACCGATGTCACAGTGATAGATCTGCTCCTCCATGATCATGGATGCAGCTGCAGTCATACTCTTCGGCATAAACAGACTGTTGGCAAAATCATTGGTGCTTCCTGCAGGGATATACCCGATCGGTGTCTGGCTGCCCACTTCCACGATTCCGGTAACCACCTCATCCAGTGTACCGTCACCTCCACTGCAGGCGATCAGATCTACCTGATCTGCATATTCCTTCACCTGTTCATAAGCATCCTTCGGTCCCTGCGTGGCACGGATGATCACTTCGTACCCACCTTTATTAAAGATATCCACAATGTCCAGCAGATGCATCTTGATTCTTCCTTTTCCTGCTTTGGGGTTGAAAACAAAAAGCATTCTTTTTTTCATTATACAATCCTCATTTCCCGAAATGATTCGTTCTGTCTATTCTTTTACTATGATAAAAAAAACGATGTAAAATGTCAATCTTAACTTTTCACATCTGGTCTTACCACAGGCAGCCGGGATTTTATAACAAAAAAAGTCCGAAAACCCAATAAAATTGAATCTTCAGACCTTTTGTTAAATAGCGAGAGGGGGATTCGAACCCTCGACACCACGGGTATGAACCGTGTGCTCTAGCCAACTGAGCTATCTCGCCATATTCTTTTGTAACATGGGACCTATAGGGCTCGAACCTATGACCCTCTGCTTGTAAGGCAGATGCTCTCCCAGCTGAGCTAAGATCCCATATAAATAGCGAGAGGGGGATTCGAACCCTCGACACCACGGGTATGAACCGTGTGCTCTAGCCAACTGAGCTATCTCGCCATATCTTTTTGTAACATGGGACCTATAGGGCTCGAACCTATGACCCTCTGCTTGTAAGGCAGATGCTCTCCCAGCTGAGCTAAGATCCCATAACAGTTGTTCGTCTTAGGAACTCTTCCGTTCCGCAACTCGCTTTGCTATTATATAATGGTTTGTGACTTGTGTCAACAGTTTTTTTCACTTTTTTGTATTTTTTAAAAAATATATGCTTTTTTGTATTTTTACAGTGGCAGGGAGGTCTGAAATCCCCTGCCACTGCATGCAGCTCACGTAACCCTGGTATTATCTAAAGTACTCAACACCAGATTCGAAAATCTTGATATCCTGCTCTCCGTAGATATTGACAGCCACGCCTGCGTCACGACGCTCACTGTGTGCCATCTTTCCGAGAACACGTCCATCCGGGCTTGTGATACCCTCGATGTTCATATAAGAGCCGTTTACGTTAAACTCACCCTCATATCCGGTCTCATCTACCGGTACATACTCTGTTGCGATCTGTCCATTTTCCTTGAGTTTCTTCAGCCACTCATCGTTTGCGACAAAACGTCCCTCACCATGAGAAGCCGGATTACAGTATACACCGCCAAGCTGTGCTTTCTGAAGCCATGGAGACTTGTTGCTGACAACCTTGGTGTAAACCATCTTGGATACGTGGCGTCCGATGGTGTTGTAGGTCAGTGTCGGAGAATCCTCTTTCTGTCCGCAGATCTCACCGTACGGTACCAATCCCAGTTTGATCAGTGCCTGGAATCCGTTGCAGATACCAAGAGCAAGACCGTCACGCTCATTGAGGAGCTTCATAACTGCCTCCTTGATCTTCTCGTTCTGGAACGCGGTAGCAAAGAATTTCGCGGATCCGTCCGGCTCATCTCCGGCTGAGAAGCCGCCCGGGAACATGATCATCTGTGCCTGATCGATGGCTTTCTCAAAGAGCTCTACAGAATCATGGATATCTTCTGCTGTAAGGTTCTTGAATACCTTTACGTCTACCTCAGCGCCTGCTCTCTCAAATGCACGGGTGCTGTCATACTCGCAGTTTGTTCCAGGGAATACCGGAATAAATACACGCGGTTTTGCAACCTTATGTTTGCATACATAGATGCTGTCTGCTTTGTAAAGGGAACCGTCATCTGCCTTGACGTCCTCGGTTCCTGCTGCTGTTTTAAATACATTCTCCAGAGTTCCTTCCCATGTGGAAAGCGCCTCTTTCAGAGTGATCTCTGTATCACCGTAGGTGAACTTCGCATTATCCGTAACCTCACCGATCACAGTATAGGTAATAGCAAGCTCACCGACTTTTCCATCCGGAACCTCACAGATGATATCGCCGAATGCCGGAGCAAAGAAATCTCTTGGATCAAGGTTATGCTCGATCTTTACACCCATGCCGTTACCAAAGGCCATCTTGCTGACTGCAGCAGCGATTCCATGACGGTCAAGTGCATATGCGGAGATCACACGGCCTGCCTGGATATCCTGGTGTAATTTATCATACTGCTCCATAAGAGCCGGGTAATCCGGAAGATCATAGGAATCCTTCGGTGCACGGAGCCATACCAGCTTGCTTCCTGCTTTTTTGAGCTCCGGTGTGATCACATCTTTTACCTTTGCAACATCCACTGCGAAGGACACCAGTGTCGGAGGAACATCAATGTCATTGAAGGTTCCGGACATACTGTCCTTACCGCCGATGGAAGGAAGGCCGAATCCGATCTGTGCCGCATAAGCACCAAGCAGTGCGGAGAACGGCTGGCTCCATCTCTTAGGATCTTCTGTCATACGACGGAAGTATTCCTGGAAGGTGAAACGGATCTTCTTATAGTCACCACCGGTTGCAACGATCTTGGCAACAGACTCGGTTACTGCGTAGGTAGCTCCATGATACGGACTCCATGAGGAAAGGTATGGATCAAAGCCGTAGCTCATCATGGTAACAGTCTCTGTTTTTCCGTTCTGTACCGGAACCTTTGCAACCATGGACTGTGTCTCTGTCAGCTGATATTTGCCACCGTGAGGCATAAATACACTGCCTGCGCCGATGGAGCCGTCAAACATCTCCACAAGACCCTTCTGTGAGCATACATTCAGGTCAGCAAGAGTATCCATCCATTTTTTCTTTACATCTGTTACATCCGGACGTTCCTCGAAAAGATTTCCGTCCTTTGACGGGATCTCAACCTCAACGGAGGTCTCCTGATGTGCACCGTTGGTATCCAGGAATGCACGGGAGATATTTACGATTTCTTTTCCTCTCCAGTTAAGGACAAGGCGTGGCTCCTCCGTTACAACTGCAACCGGAATTGCCTCGAGATTCTCTTCATTTGCAAATTTCAGGAAAGTATCCACATCTTTCGGGTCAACTACAACAGCCATACGCTCCTGAGACTCAGAGATGGCAATCTCAGTACCGTCAAGACCTGCGTATTTTTTCGGAACCTTGTCGAGGTCGATCTGAAGTCCCGGTGCCAGCTCGCCGATGGCAACGGAAACACCGCCTGCGCCAAAGTCGTTACATTTCTTGATGATATGACTGACTTCCTCTCTGCGGAACATCCTCTGGATCTTACGCTCGGTAGGCGCGTTACCTTTCTGCACCTCAGCGCCGCAGACCTCGATGGAAGCCTCTGTGTGGACCTTGGAGGAACCGGTTGCACCGCCGATACCGTCACGACCGGTACGTCCGCCAAGAAGGATGATGATATCTCCAGGATCGGAATTTTCACGGATGACCGCACGTCTCGGAGCCGCACCCATAACCGCACCGATCTCCATACGTTTTGCAACGTAGTCCGGATGATAGATTTCTTTTACAGCACCGGTTGCAAGACCGATCTGGTTTCCGTAGGAACTGTAGCCGTGGGCTGCGCTGCGGACAAGCTTCTTCTGCGGAAGTTTACCCTTCAGAGTTTCCTTTACGGATACGGTAGGATCTGCTGCACCTGTCACACGCATTGCCTGATATACATAGGTACGTCCGGAAAGCGGATCACGGATGGCTCCGCCAAGGCAGGTTGCCGCACCACCAAAAGGCTCGATCTCCGTCGGATGGTTGTGTGTCTCGTTCTTGAAGTTGATCAGCCACTCTTCTTCTTTCCCGTCCACGTCCACCGGTACCACGATACTGCAGGCATTGATCTCATCAGATTCTTCCTGGTCTGCAAGCTTGCCTTCTGCTTTCAGTTTCTTCATTGCCATAAGTGCAAGATCCATCAGGCAGACAAACTTATCATCACGGCCCTTGTACATATCCTTATGGGCATCCAGATATTCTTTGTATGTTTTTTCAATAGGAGTCTTATAATCACCTTCGTCAAACTTCACGCTGGTAAGCTCTGTGGAGAAAGTAGTATGACGGCAATGATCAGACCAATAGGTATCCAGAACACGGATCTCTGTCATGGAAGGATCGCGTTTCTCTTCATTTCTGAAATAATTCTGGATATGCTGGAAGTCCTTAAATGTCATGGCGAGGTTCAGAGAAGCGTACAGCTCCTTCAGATCAGCCTCAGCCATATCCTTGAATCCGTCAAAAATCTTCACATCCTCAGGATCCGGGAATACTGTTACCAGTGTTTCCGGCTTCTCAAGACCTGTCTCACGGGAATCCACAGGGTTGATGCAGTGATGTTTGATTGCCTCAAACTCTGCATCTGTAACGGTTCCTTCGATTACATAAGTAGTTGCTGAACGGATGATCGGTGCTGCATTCTCATCCAGGAACTGTACACACTGCACTGCAGAATCGGCTCTCTGGTCAAACTGTCCGGGAAGGAATTCTACGGAAAATACACGTGTGCCCTCTGCCACATCAAATTTTTCAAGATACAGATCATCTACCGGCGGCTCTGCAAATACGGTCTTGCAGGCTTTCTCAAATACTTCATCGGAGATATTCTCCACGTCATAACGGATCAGCTCACGGACTGCTGTCACAGTGCTGATACCAAGATAATGTTTGATCTCATGTTTCAGTTCCTTTGCTTTTACTGCAAAGGCAGGTTTCTTTTCTACATACACACGTCTTACGTTGCTCATAGAAGGCTCCTTTCTCTATATCCGATAATAAGGATGGTAAACGTGCAGAAAGCATTTCAGTCTTTCTTTTCTGCTGAAAATATAGTATCATAGGAAATATCATTAGTAAAATTAATATATCTTATATCATTTATAAGCGGAGGATTTTTCACATATGGATATCAATCTTGAACTTTACAAAGTGTTTTATTATGTGGCCACGACGCTGAGCTTTTCGGAGGCTTCCAGACAGCTTTTTATCTCACAGTCTGCAGTAAGCCAGGCCGTCAAAAACCTTGAAAAAAAGCTGGGCCATACTCTGTTTGTGCGCAGTACCAAACGGGTCATCCTGACTCCGGAGGGAGAGCTTCTTCTCCAGCATGTAAAGCCGGCCCTTTCCATGCTAAACGAGGGAGAGGCTGTCCTTTCCGGAGAAGGAAATCTTACCGGTCAGCTGCGGATCGGTGCCAGCGATACTCTGTGCCGCTATTTTCTCATCCCCTATCTCCGCCGTTTCCACAAGGATCATCCGGAGGTACGGATCAAGATCATCAACAGTACCTCCATCGGATGTGCGGAGCTTCTGGAAAACGGCCAGGCTGAGCTGATCGTCACCAACTATCCGAATTCCCGGCTTTCAGCCCACACCAAGCTTCAGACTGTGCTGGAATTCCGGGATATCTTCGTGGCAAATCCGGACTATTTCACCATGGGCAAATCGCCTCTTTCCATGGAAAATCTTCTGGATTATCCCATCCTGATGCTCGCTCCAAAGAGTACCACCAGCGAATATCTTCATCAGGTGTTTGCAGCCCAGGGACTGAAGCTGCTGCCTGAGGTTGAACTGAACAGCAACGATCTGCTGATCGATCTTGCAGAGATCGGACTTGGTATTGCCTGTATCCCGGATTATATGCTCCGCAACCGTCCGGGTCTGGAACCTGTCCATCTGAAAACACCTCTGCCCGCAAGAAGTGCCGTGATCGCTCATCATGAGGCACTGCAGCTTTCCCAGGCTGCCCAGTGCTTTCTTAAATATTTTTCCCAGATCTGATACGATCAAGTTCCTGCCGCTTACTGCTTTTCGCGATCGAAGCAGGATACTTCCCTGATTCAGTAAAAAAAGCCACCGGAATCTGCCATAAGGTTATTACGATCCTTATGTACTCAATTCCGGTGGTCTTTTCTGTTATTGATATCGGTCAGATATTATTCTTATTACTTACGCTTCAGCCTTCGGCATCACGTCTGCTGCCGCAGTGATATACTCATTCTCGATCTTACTGAACAGACCGCTGTCTGCAAGCTCTGCAAGCTTCACGTCAATCGGCATCTTGCCCAGGACCGGAACCTTCAGTTCTGCAGCGATCTCATCGATATGGCTCTCGCCAAAGACCTTGATCTCTTTTCCGCAGTCCGGACATTTCACATAGCTATAGTTCTCCACGATTCCAAGGACCGGAACCTTCATCATATCAGCCATGTTATAGGCCTTCTTGACGATCATGCGGACCAGATCCTGCGGAGAAGTAACGATCACGACACCCTCGATCGGCAGGGACTGGAATACTGTCAGCGGAACATCTCCGGTTCCTGGCGGCATATCTACAAAGAGATAATCCAATTCACCCCAGATCACATCACTCCAGAACTGTTTTACCATATTTGCAAGGACCGGACCTCTCCAGATCACCGGTGTCTCCTCATCCGGGAGAAGAAGGTTTACAGACATAACCTCGATTCCGTTTGCAGTTGGCATCGGATAGATCCCATTGTCACTGCCCTGTGCATTGCCCTTGATGCCATACATCTTCGGGATGGACGGACCGGTGATATCAGCATCCATAATGCCCACTTTATATCCCTTGGAAGCCATCAGGTTTGCCAGGGAGCCTGTTACGAATGATTTACCCACGCCTCCCTTTCCGCTGACAACTCCGATCACATGTTTTACGTCAGAAAAAACGTTTGGTTCTGCCATGAGGCTCTGGGGCTGTTTCTGTCCGCAGCCTTCACAGCTTGATTTGTTGCAGGATGTATTGCTACACTCTTTTGCCATAATAGATTCCTCTCATTCTTTGTATTTACACAGACAGAACTGGCTCTCTGTCCGTGCATTTTTCTCATTCATGAGCTCTCATGAACTCCTTACCTTACTTCATAAATCTGTCGATTGCTTTTTCCAGTTCCTTGATAGCATCCCTGTCTCCATGCTCCACTGCATCCACGATGCAATGTTCTATATGATCCTGCAGGATGATCTTGCCTGTATTATTGATCGCAGATTTTACGGCTGACAGCTGGATCAGCACTTCGCTGCAGTCACGTCCTTCCTCCACCATACGCTTAATGGATTCCATATGCCCGATGGCCCTGGAAAGTCTGTTGAGTACGGCCTTGGTCTGTGCGTGGCTGTGATGATGAGGATGTGTGCCATCGTGAGTATGCACATGTTCCTGATCCCCGTGGGTATGTTCAAGAACGGTTCCATCCTCGAGAACGTGCACATGTGTTTCTTTCATGTGTATTTCCTCCTTCAGATCTCCGTGAAAGAACAGCGCTGCCGAATCATAGATGTCTGAATGTCAAAAATGATGGTTCCGTCTTCCAGTACTGTCTTCTCGTAGGAGACATCCTTCCCCTGAAATTTCTGTTTCACATACGCTTCCGGATCTGCAATCTCCACTTCTTCCACAAATACATCACGCATCTGATTTCTCGGACATTTGTTAAAAATTTCCCAGATTACTTCGTACTCTTTCATCTGTGCCTGTTCCTTTCTTAGTCATCCTATCCATTATAATAATTTTATGTTTTTTTGTCAAAAATAATTGCACTCACGCAAATATTGTCGTATGATACATATTAAAAATATTACTGCTCTGTCCGTGGGCAGTAAACATATATTAATGTGATAAATCAAAGGAGATAAATTTCATGCAGCTTTTAAAAGACAGAATTCTGACAGACGGCGTAGTAAAAGAAGGAAATATTTTAAAAGTGGACAGCTTCCTGAATCATCAGATGGATATTGACCTGATCAACGAGGTCGGCAAAGAATTCAAGAAACGTTTTGACCACTGTCCAATCACCAAGATCCTTACCATCGAGGCTTCCGGTATCGGTATTGCCTGTATTGCGGCACAGTATTTCCATGTACCGGTTGTATTTGCCAAGAAAGCACAGAGTGTGAACCTTGACGGCGAGATGTACACCACCAAGGTAGAGTCTTTCACCCACAAGAAAGTTTACGATGTGATCCTTTCCAAGAAATTTCTCGGACCGGAAGATCACGTACTCCTGATCGATGATTTTCTTGCCAATGGCTGTGCACTTCTCGGTCTGATCGACATCGTTAAGAAATCCGGCGCAACTCTTGAAGGAGCCGGAATCGTTATCGAAAAAGGCTTCCAGTCCGGCGGACAGACCATCCGTGACATGGGTATCCATCTGGAATCCCTTGCTATCATTGATTCCATTGCTGATGGCAAACTTACTTTCCGTGAATAAGATTTATCATAAAAAATACTCCTGGAAACTTATATACATTGTTTCCGGGAGTATTTTTATTTTTATCACAGCCAGATCATGATATCATTTCTGATCTATGCATCTGCACCCTTTTCCGCTTTCTCTGAAGGTGTCGGAGTTACTGTTTCCTCCGGTGTCGGTGTTCCGGAAATTTCCGTTTCTTCCTTTTCCGATGAAGCCGATGCAGTTTCCGGTGTATTTTCATCTATATCCGGTTCTTCCGTCACCGTAGCTTCCGATGTCACTGTCGGCGTTGGTGTGGCAGTTGCCTCCGGCATGATCTCTTCCTCTTCATAATATCCGTCATCCACAAGCATCTGATAATTATCTGCATCGATCAGCTGGATATCACTGGTCACAGTTCCCACGATCTTGGTCCCGTTGTCATACTGCTCATAATCGGAGATCTCCGGCTTCTCCCCTTTCAGAAGAGCATCCACCATCGTCACACAGTCATTTGCCAGTACACGGTTATCAAACAGCAGATCATCCTCAATCTTTCCCTGGATCACAGCGGTCACTGCTTCTGCCTCACAGCCGCCTCCTGTGATCATAGGCCAGCCATCCTCTCCAGACACATGTCCTGCATCCTCCAGGGCATCCACAGCCCCAAGTGCAAGGTCATCAGCACCTGTGCAGATAATATCCGGCGCACCCTCTGTATAATTCTGAGAAAGGATCTCCGCCATATCATTCTTTGCGGTATTTCTTCCGGAACGCATCACTGCAGTATCATCAAAGGTCAGCTTTCCTGAAGTACATACCAGTGTTCCATCGTCGAAATATTCCTGAAGCTTCTCCAGCACGCCATTATAAAAGAACAGTGCGTCACGATCATCCGGAGAGCCCATAAGGAACTCAATGGTCAGAGTTTTCTTTTCTTCCCGGGCTTTCTCCAAATCCATTTTTTTTATGATGGAATCTCCCACCATTTTTCCTGCTTTTCTTGTATTAAAGGTAACATAATAGTTGACCTTATCTGTATCCATGATCAGCTGATCGTAAGAAATCACAGGGATAGATTTCTCATACACCTGCTCCAGCACATCGTTCAGGCTGTAAGCATCTGAAGGTGCGATGACAAGTGCAGAAAGCTCTTCATCGTCCAGAATGGACTGGATCTGTGATACCTGCGTATCACTGTCTTCATCTGCCCAAAATATCTCTGCATCATATCCATCATCTTCCAGTGTATTCTGAAGAGTTTCTCCATCAGCAGACCAACGGGGATCATCTGCTGATGAAGGCAGAAACACACCTACTTTCTTATCTGCTGCCGCAGTTTCTTTTGCAGTTTCTTTTGCTTCTTCCTCTGCATCATTGCTGTTTTTGGCTTTTCCTTCCGGGTCTTCAGACTCCACACTTTCATTGGCTGCCTCTGTCGCCTCTTTGTTTTTTCCACAGCCGGAAAAGGCTGCTGTAAAGACAAAAGCTCCCACAAGCAGGATTGCTGTTTTTTTCTTCATGATCAAATCTCTCCTATAAGCCTTTATAGTCCTTTGCCAGTGATTTCAGATAGTCTCTGTAGGCGGCTGCAGATTTCTTGGGTTTCAGGATACGTACACTGCCGCCCATCCCGGTCAGCCAGCCGTAGAATTTTCCATTTTCCGGAAGCTCTGCAGTTACCGTCAGATCTCCGCTATCTTTCATCTTATATTCTGCATCTGTACCGAAAAAGTCACGCACCTCCGCCTGTACAGCTCCGGTACAGAGAAGTTTTATTTCTTTTTTTATGGTTCCGGCTGAAGCCTCAAGAAGCTTCCGGTACCCTGTCACAGAGGTCTCATGAATATCTTTAGTTTCATGAATCTCCTTAGCTTCCGCAGTCAGCCCGGGTTCTTCAGACGGCTGTTCCTCTCCGGCACTCTCACCGGCAAGATAATACCCACCCGGCCGTTCTCTTGTATAACGGATATCCATTCCAAAAGAACGTAATACCTCCACATCATCATAAATGCTCTTTCGCTCTGCACGGATTCCCTGTTTCTCAAGATTCTCAAGGATCTTCTGCATAGATATTACCCGATGCTCCCCTGTTTCCCGCAGCATTTTTTCAAGGTACAGGATCTTCGCCTTCTGATTGTTTGATTTTGCCATACTGTCCTCTTATCCTTCGTTTTTTACAAAGCGATGGAAAATATAGGAGTTTGCCTCCTGTTCCTCGCTGTCGTCCAGTTTCTCAAGTTCGATCTTTTTACCGTATTTCTTTTCCAGTGCACGGCTGATCAGAAGATCTGCAAGCTGCGGGTTCTTGGGAAGAAGCGGTCCGTGAAGATACGTACCGATCACATTTTTGTATACAACCCCTTCCTCACCGGATTGTCCGTCATTTCCGTATCCTGACAGAACCTTTCCCAGGGATCTGTTGTTTCCGATGGTGGTACGCCCTCCATGATTTTCAAAACCTACGATGGGCATATCAAAAAGATCGCTCTGCATCACAATGTTTCCAATAAGGCGGCCTTTTCCCTGCTCAGTGCTCATATCTACAAGCTTCAGACCCTCGATCATTCCCTGATCCGTCTTATAATAATTTCCAAGGAGCTGATACCCTCCACAGATTGCGATCACAACTCCATTATCTTCCACATACGCCTTGAAATCCTTCTGGATTTCCTTCAGCTTTTCACATACCAGCATCTGTTCTCTGTCGGAGCCACCGCCAAGAAGTACGATATCCAGTTTGGAAAAATCGATTCTGTCATCCAGTTCATAAGCTATGGTTTCTGCCTCGATTCCTCTCCAGAGACAGCGCTTCATCAGACACTGGATATTTCCTCTGTCACCGTAAAGGTTCAGAAGATCCGGATATAAATGCCCTATCGTTATCTTCATTTCTCACCCTCCAGTTTCTTCAGGATATTTCTGGTGCCAAACAGCGCCGTATAATTTACAAGTACATAAAGATTGCCGCATCCATCCCCGATTCGTTTGCGGATGGCTGTCTCCACATCATTTTCCAGTATGGACGGGATATCCACATATTTCAGACGGAGGCGCATATCCTGACACCGGATACCACTGACTGTAATGGAATTGATATTGTCCCCTCCGAAAAGATCAAAATCCACATCCCAGAGCCAGGAGATATCTTTTCCATCCTGTGCATTATCATTGATCACAATGATGATATCCTTTGGTGATCCGTCCTGCATCACAGCTGAAATGTTCTGGTTAAAACCAGCCGGATTCTTGGCAAGATTCAGAACAACACTGGTGCCCTTGATCCGAAACTGTTCATTGCGTCCGTTTTCCGGATTAAACTTCCGGAGCATCTCATTAAAATGCTCCGCCTTAAAGCCTGCGGTACGAATTCCCGCATAGGCAGCCAGAATATTATACACATTATAGAATCCCTTATAATTGGCCACAATCCGTTTATCCTCCACTGTAAAGGCAATCTGATCATCCACCTTTACATCTGTGGCATCAAAGTCGATCTCCGGACGTTTAAAGCCGCATTTCGGACATCTGTAGTCTCCCAGCTGACTGTAATGATAGAAGCTGTAGATCAGCCTTTCTCCACAGCACTTACAGAACCGGCCCTCACGGATCTCGTTTGTTTTGTTCTCGATCACCGGTTTGCTGATCCCGTAGGTTACAAAAGGATTTCCGCAGTCCATGGCAAGATATGCAGACAGTGCATCATCACCATTGACAATGACCTTCATATCCGGAACCTTTTTCATCATTTCTTCCAGAATGTTCATAGTGATATCGATCTCACCATAACGGTCCAGCTGATCACGGAACAGATTGGTCATAACCATATAATCCGGTCTGATCCTTGTGAACACATGTCTTGTGGATGCCTCATCCACCTCGATACAGGCATAATCCGCATCCAGTTTTCCGCTGAATTTTGCCCCCAATACAAAGGCTGCCACAACTCCGTTGAGCATGTTGGAACCGGTATGATTGCAGATGACCTTTTTTCCCTCTGCCTCAAGGCCTGCGCACAGCATGTTATTGGTTGTGGTCTTTCCGTTTGTTCCGCATACTACAAATATTTTTTCTCTTACCTGAGAAGAAAGCTCTTCCAGGATATCCGGACAGATCTTCATCGCGACCTTACCGGCCCAGGTCACACCCTGCCGGCCCATAAGCTTACAGACATGTCCTGTGATCTTTGCTGCCATCACAGCAATGGTTGTTCTTATTTTCATAATCTTCTGATTCCTTTGTTTTTATTTCTCTTACCACAGATCTTCCGCTGTCAGGAAATCGGTACAGATTCCTTCTGCTCCCTGCGAAATGTATCTTCTGGCCTGGTCACGGTCATTAACCGTATAAACATACAGACTGATCCTGTTTTTTTCAAAGATCTTCTCCGTTTCTTCTGACCAATACTCCCAGTATACTGTTGCTGCCGGAATTCCCTTTTCTTTACAAAAGGATGCAATATACTCCAGCTCTTCCACAGAATACTCCTGCCACAGTGAATATACATAGGAAGGAAAAGAATAGAGCATGGCCGTTCCGGGAAACATTGCTTCATTGTAGATTTCCGGAATGATCCGATCCAGCGTCTCACCGGCACCTGCATTCCTGGCGATTTCCACATAATCACTGTAATCCTCCAGTGTTCTCTGATAATTGCGAAGAGAATACTGTTTGGAATCGATCAGCACATATGCATCCGGATAATCTTTCAGAAGAAGGAAAAAATCCTCCAGTGTCATGGGGGTGTATTTCCCATATATTTTACTTTGTCTGAATTCCTTTTCTGTAAGGACTTTTTTTCCGTTGCCATCCCACTGTCCCATGGAATCGTTCCAGTTATGCCTGCAGACCCATACTCCATCGGATGTCCTGGAAAGATCCAATTCAAAAAGACGAACTCCCTGTTCATACATGAACAGAAATCCCTCTCTGGAATTCAGGTAATCCTTTCCGTCCATACCTCCCAGAGCATGTGCAATGGTCCTGTAGTCCTTCCAGCTAAATCCTCCTGATGTATTCCGGGCAGCTTCTGTTTCCGGGAAACTTCCTCCCAGAAGAAAAAGCGACACAAACAGTATTTCCAATGTCAGTATAAAACGTCGCATCATCTCAGGCAACAAAAAAATGCACAAGACGTAAAGGAAAACATTTCCTCGCTGCTTTCCTTTTTATCTTCTGCAAATTTATCATATCCGGGAACCTGTCCCAAATCATTCCTATATTGTTTCTGTCCGGTAATACCAAAAGTCCCACCGACCATGTTTATCATCCTTTCGCATACGTGTAGTCGTATTTCATACATTACCGATTGTACGCTAAAAAAGGATAATAATCAAGTTAATCCTCTTCTTCCTCGTCATATTCCTGCTGAAGTCTCAGATATTCATCATATTTCTCGTGTGCATTCCGATTATAGGATCGGGAGATCGGTATTACATGCTCTCCGATATGGAAGCTGTCATTTTCAGCTCCTGTGACCCGTTCCATATTTACTATAAAACTCTGATGACACCGCAGAAATGTACCGTCGTCAAGCTGTTTTTCGAAGTCTTTCAGCTTACCTCTGCACTGGAGTATGCTTCCGTCTGTCCTATGGAAATTCACGATATGCAGACTGCTGGTAATATAGCTAACCTGACTGTAGCGTAAAGTATACACACGGGCACGATACTGAAAATGGATCACCCGCTCATCATTCCCGTCGCTAAGTCGCTTCTTCAGTGGTTCCATTACATATTCCAAAGTTTCTTCGGTTACAGGTTTCAGTAAATAGTTATATGCAAACAGGTCAAAAGCATTTCTGTAATATTCATCGCTTCTACTCATAAAAAGCACTGCCACTGACATTTCTTTTTCACGTATCTTCCGTATTGTTTGCAGTCCGTCTACTTTCTTTGAATCAATGTTCACAAAGATTGCATCATAAGGTTTCCTTTTCTTTTCCAATTCTTCCAATAAAAGCTCGCCGCTTTTAAATATCCGAATTTCTGACCCTGGAACGATCCGCTCAAGCTGTTTGTGAAGTTTTCTCGCATCCGCCTGCATATCATCACAAATGGCAATGGTCATCATCGTCATATTTATGTATCCCCTTTTACTCCATCATTGTTACTTTTTGTTCTATATATTATACCATGATTTGTTATTCAAATTATGATATCTTAATGTAATTTATGGTCGAAAACCCACCATTTATGCATTTTTTCGAGTTTTTTGGAATATTAAAAAAGGACATCTGCATTTCTGCAAATGTCCTTTAAATCGGTCAGAAGTAAATTATACAAGCTCGATAAGAACTTCCATTGCTGCATCGCCTTTACGCTGTCCGATCTTAACGATTCTTGTGTAACCACCGTTACGATCTGCGTATTTCGGAGCGATCTCGCTGAACATCTTGTCAACCATGTCAACTTCTTTTGTATTTTTCTTTCTGCCAGCGCCCTTAGCAGGAACCTCTGTTACAGGATAGAAAACTTTCATCATCTCACGACGTGCATGAAGTCTGGAAGGAGCATCTTTCTTGATCTCTTTCTGAACTTCATCGTAAACTGTTTTCTTTTTGCCGTCTACGACTTCTTTTACACGTTTTCCGTCAGCATCTTTACGAGCAACCTTAGCTGTTACTGTAACTGTCTCGAAATTGTCTTTCTCACGTACAGCCATAGCGATAAGTCCCTCAGCGATCTTACGAATCTCTTTAGCCTTAGCTTCTGTTGTCACGATCTTTCCGTGATGAAGAAGGTTTGTAACCTGATTTCTGAGAAGTGCTTTTCTCTGGTTAGATGTTCTGCTTAATTTTCTATATTTTGCCATTTTATTATCCTCCATCTGTGGGACACCAGGACATGCTTGTTCGGTCTTACTGCCCTGCTGCTGACACCCCACTCATTACTCTGTTTCCGGATTATTCCTCTGTAGGCTGGAGCTGAAGTCCCAGCTCTTTGAGTTTTGCAAGTACTTCCTCTAAGGATTTGCGGCCCAGATTACGAACCTTCATCATATCGTCAGAAGTCTTGTTGCATAATTCTTCAACCGTATTGATACCGGCTCTCTTAAGGCAGTTGTAGGAACGAACAGAGAGCTCAAGCTCATCAATGCTCATCTCCAGAACCTTTTCCTTCTCATTGTCTTCTTTCTCGATCATAACCTCTGCGGTCTTAGCATTCTCGGAAAGATCAATGAACAGGTTTAAATGCTCGCTGAGAACCTTCGCTGCAAGGCTGACTGCCTCATCCGGATCAAGTGTTCCATTGGTATATACATCCAGTGTAAGCTTGTCGAAGTCAGTTACCTGACCAACTCGTGTATTCTCTACGATCATGTTGACTCTGTCTACCGGTGTGTAGATCGCATCCACTGCGATCATACCGATCGGCATGTCATCGGTTTTGCCTTTGTCTGCACTGATATAGCCACGTCCCTTGGTAATGGTAAGCTCCATGGCCAGTCTGCAGTCTTTTCCACCGTTCAGGGTTGCAATCACCTGATCCGGGTTCATGATCTCAATATCCTGATCTGCCTGGATATCAGCTGCTGTAACAACACCTTTGCCCTCACACTCAATGTATGCGGTCTTCGGCTCATTGTCACTGCTGTGATTCTTAATGGCAAGAGATTTCAGATTCATGATGATTTCGGTCACATCTTCCTTCACGCCCGGAATAGAGCTGAATTCATGAAGTACACCATCGATCTTCACCTGGCTTACTGCAGCTCCCGGAAGGGAGGACAGCATAATTCTTCTTAAAGAATTGCCAAGGGTAGTACCATAACCTCTTTCCAGAGGCTCTACAACGAATCTTCCAAACTTCTTATCTTCGGATATTTCGGTAATTTCGATTTTTGGTTTATTGAAATCAAACACTATAAGGTTCCCTCCTTCTGGGTTAATCAACATTCGAGGGTATTACCAATTTTTATAACTGTAGACACAGTAAACAGTTACTAATTATTTAGAATACAGCTCGACGATAAGCATCTCGTTTACAGGAACATCGATCTGCTCTCTTGTAGGAAGCTCTTTAACTACACCCTTCAGGTTCTCCTGATCAACGTCGATCCACTCCGGAACAAGTCTTCCGCCAGTGATCTCAAGGATTCCTTTATATCTCTCAGAGCCTTTGCTCTTCTCTCTGATCTCAATTGTGTCTCCTGCTTTGCACAGGTAGGACGGAATGTTTACACATTTTCCGTTAACAAGTACGTGCTTGTGATCTACGATCTGACGAGCCTCTCTTCTTGTTCTGGCAAATCCCATACGGAAGACGATGTTGTCAAGTCTGCTCTCAAGCATAACCATAAGGTTCTCACCTGTCTGGCCCTGCATTCTGTCGGCTTTCTTGTAGTAGTTACGGAAAGGTTTCTCAAGAACTCCGTAGATAAATTTTGCTTTCTGTTTCTCTTTTAACTGAAGACCATACTCAGACACCTTGCGGTTTGCACGTTTTAACTGTCTTGTGGACTTCTTATCAATTCCTAAGTAAATCGGATCCAGGCCAAGGGATCTGCATCTTTTCAGAACAGGTACTCTATTTACTGCCATTTCAACTACCTCCTAATTAGACTCTTCTGCGTTTTGGTGGACGGCATCCGTTGTGAGGAACCGGAGTTACGTCACGAATGCTGGTTACTTCAAGTCCGCATGCCTGAAGCGCACGGATTGCAGCTTCACGGCCTGAGCCCGGGCCTTTTACCATAACGTCTACTGTTTTTAATCCATGAATTAAAGCAGCCTTTGTTGCAGTCTCTGCTGCCATCTGTGCTGCATAAGGGGTAGATTTCCTTGAACCTTTAAATCCAAGACCACCGGCACTTGCCCATGAAAGAGCGTTTCCTTCGTTATCTGTCAGTGTGACGATTGTATTGTTGAAGGAAGACTGAATGTGTGCCTGTCCGTGTTCAACGTTTTTCTTGACACGACGTTTTGTCGTTTTCTTTGTAACTTTTGCCATTTTAAAACTAACCTACACTTTCCTTTTATTGAAATTAATTAGTTATATCTATAAATTATTTCTTCTTGTTTGCAACAGTTCTCTTCGGTCCCTTGCGAGTTCTCGCATTTGTCTTAGTCTTCTGACCACGAACCGGGAGTCCTTTACGATGACGGATACCTCTGTAGCATCCAATCTCCTGCAGTCTCTTGATGTTAAGGGCGATTTCCCTTCTCAGATCACCTTCTACTGTCATTGTCTCATCAATAACAGCACTCAGTCTCTTAACCTCGTCATCAGTCAGATCTCTGACACGTGTGTCAGGATTAACCTCTGCTTTAGCAAGAATTTTGTCTGCGCTTGGTCTACCAATTCCATAAATGTAGGTAAGACCGATTTCAATACGTTTCTCTCTTGGTAAGTCTACACCAGCTATACGAGCCATGTACTGTTTCCTCCATTTTCTGTTTCTGAAAGTTCCGCATATCGTATGTCACTTGCTCTCGCAAGGTGAAATGGGACATATCGACCTGCCGCTTTCTTTTCTAGTTTCCTAATTGGGGTGCCTCGGTAAAACACCCAGCTGTAATTGGCGAATCACAGCCTTTCCGAAATTGCGGATCTTAACCGCTGTTGCCTCTCGGTATTAGGCAATACATGCTTATTATCTGTTCAGTAAAACAACCCTGCCGGGTGTTTCATACTGCAGCCGCACGTTTCACAAACATTCCAAAGAAGTCCCGATATGGAAATCAACCCTGACGCTGTTTGTGCTTCGGGTTCTCACAGATGATTCTGATGGATCCCTTTCTCTTAATGACCTTGCACTTCTCGCAGATCGGCTTTACAGATGATCTTACTTTCACTGGAAATCCTCCTTCCGTAAATTAGTCTCATATCTGCAGTTTCACAGGCGCACTCATACACAGTATTTGCGCGCTTGAAATATATACTAACACCTGTTTTCCTGAAATGCAAGAAAAAATTTAAAAAATTTTTGATTTTTTTTACAGGCTGTATTATAATGGGTGGCAAAGTCCGGCAGACATATGGAATCTGCCTATTTTAATGAAAGGAATCTTTACATATGCATACGGAAATGAAATATCGTTTTCTGATACATTACACCTTATCTTTTATCGGTGGATACCTGGGGCTTTATGCCATTGTGTCAAGAGCAGATCTTTTCGGCAATGCCCAGACAGCCAATCTTCTTGGTGTTGTGCGGGATCTCATAGGCAGGAATTTTTCGGATATGCTTCTGCGTGTGGGTGCGCTTCTCATATATATGGCTGCTGTTATCCTTACGGTCTGGATCCCAGAGCATTTTTCCGCAGATCTTCGTTTTATCAGTATCGGGATCGATATCTTTGCGATCCTGCTCCTGGGATTCTTTCCTTCCGGAATGTCTCCGGTTGTGGCTCTTTACCCCGTGTTCTTTGCAATGCCTTTCCAGTGGTGTACCTTCAAGGCTCCCGGCGGATATAACAGCTCCACGATCTTTTCCACCAACAACCTTCGCCAGTTCACCACAGCTGTCACTCAGTTCCTTATGAAAAGGGACAGCGCACAGTGCGATAAAGCAAAATTCTACGGAATGACGCTGCTTTCTTTTCATACAGGTGCAGCTTTGTCTCTGATCCTGTATATGACCTGCGGTCTCTCAGGTATATGGCTCTGTCTGGTTCCTGCCTTCTATGCTGTATGGCTGATCAGTGCAGACCGGAATACCACAGTCGATACACCGGCAGTTACCCGAAGCACAGCTTCTGACGGCAGCAGCTTCAGAAATCTTTCCTATAAGAAAAAAGAGGCCTGACTTTATTTTAGCTTTGATAAAATAAGAGGAAATGTGATCTGTTTTTACACTGTCACATTTCCTTTTTTGTTTACGCGTAAGCCCCTCTGGCGCTTACAGCTTATATGCGTTCGAAATCCAGTATCATGATTTTGAATGGCCGCAAATTGATTTCATCTATATTTCTCATACTATCCTCATAACATATCAATATGCTCTGTAACTTGTTTAAACATTCCACGGTATTTACATTGCGCTTACCGGGAAAATCTTTTATAATTATTCCAGAAATCATAAATCCTGCTATATATTTTTGACCGAACATGAATGGAGAATTGAAATGCCCAAAAGTATTTACGAAGATATCTATAAAGATCTGAAAATGAAAATAGAGGACAACACCTTTGCCTATCAGGAGCTTCTGCCTTCCGAAAACACTCTGATCCAGACTTACGGCTGCTCCCGCAATACCCTGCGACGTGCGGTCAGTCTTCTTGTCAGTGACGGCTATGTACAGACCATGCAGGGAAAAGGTGTCCGCAATATCTACCGTCCAAACGAGAAGACTGCTTTCACCATCGGAGAGATCGAAACCTTCAAGGAATCTGCTGCAAGGAACGGTCAGAATGCCCATACGGAGGTGGCTCTTTTTACAGAGCTTTGTATCAGCAAAAATCAGTCAGCTTACACAGGATTTCCCGCTGGTGCAGAAGTATATTATATTCAGCGTATCCATTATCTTGAAGATATCCCGCTGATCATCAACCATAATTATTTTCTGAAGGAATCCGTTCCCGGCCTTACTGCCGAGATTGCCAGTCATTCTATCTATGAATATCTGGAACAGGTGCTTCATATGACCATTGTCAACAGCAAACGTATCATGACTGTGGAAAAGGTTACAGAAATTGATGAAAAATATCTTCATCTGAATGTAAAGGATTATAACTGCGTGGCTGTGGTGTCCAGCCAGACTTATAACAGTGACGGTGTGATGTTTGAGTATACCCAGTCACGGCACAGACCGGATCATTTTCGATTTTATGATAATGCCCTGCGCCGATGAGCCCGGCTCATAACTGCTTCGCAGCTATACGGTTATGAGCAGGTGACAAATGTGGCTCACAAATATCCGCCTAGATCTGTATAGATACCTGGATCTGTATAGATGCTGCAGTTTCCTATTTTCCAAAATTATGTTATACTGAAACGATCAACGGAGAGAGGAAATTTTATTTTTATGAAAAAACGAGAATCTTTTAACAGCCGCTGGGGGTTCATTCTGGCCTGCATCGGGTCTGCGGTTGGAATGGGAAATATCTGGATGTTTCCCACCAGAGTTTCCCTGTATGGCGGGGGATCGTTCCTGATCCCGTATTTTATTTTTGTGGCACTGATCGGCTTTACCGGGGTGATCGGTGAGATGAGCTTTGGCCGCGGGACACGTTCCGGGCCCATTGACGCCTTCGGCATGGCCTGTGAAACCAAATGCAGACGAAGGCTGGGTGAAACACTGGGCTGGATACCGGTGATCGGTGCACTGGCCATGGCTATCGGTTATACCGTTGTTATGGGATGGATCTTCCGATATATGCTCGGAGCCTTTACAGGATCTACTCTGGCACCGGCAGATATTGAGTCCTTTGGCACCAAATTCGGAGGCATGGCCTCTGCCTGGGGAAATAATCTCTGGCAGCTGGCTGCTCTTGTGATCTGCATGTTTATCCTGATGTACGGCGTTGGAAGCGGCATCGAAAAAGCCAATAAAGTGATGATGCCCATCTTCTTTATTCTGTTTGTGATCCTTGGCATCTATGTTGCCTTTCAGCCGGGAGCTGCTGCCGGATACCGCTATATCTTCCGCGTGGAGCCGGAAGTTCTGGCAAAGCCTTCCACCTGGATCTTCGCACTTGGACAGGCATTTTTCTCCCTGTCTGTTGCAGGTAACGGTACACTGATCTACGGATCTTATCTTCCGGACAGCGAAGATATCCCTGCATCTGCTGCAAGGGTAGCACTTTTTGATACTCTGGCTGCTATGCTGGCAGCACTTGTTATCATTCCGGCCATGGCTACCACAGGTGCCAAGCTTGACCAGGGCGGTCCCGGACTTCTGTTCATCTACCTGCCGCACCTGATCAAAACCATGCCTGGCGGACGGATCATTGCCATCATCTTTTTCGTAGCTGTGTTCCTTGCAGGCATGACCTCGCTTATGAACCTTTATGAAGCTCCTATTGCCACAGTTCAGGAAAAAACAGGTCTTGGCAGGATTCCCTCCTGCATGGTGATCGCAGTGATCGGTGTTGTGGTTTCGCTTCTTATCCAGGGCATTGTTTCTGACTGGATGGATGTGCTTTCCATCTATATCTGTCCTCTCGGCGCGGGACTTGCAGGGATCATGTTCTTCTGGATTTTCGGCCGGAGCTATGTGGAAAGCCAGGTCAACAAAGGCCGCGAGAAACCATTC
This sequence comes from Blautia sp. MB18-30, assembly GCF_023669475.1. Taxonomy (NCBI): domain Bacteria; kingdom Bacillati; phylum Bacillota; class Clostridia; order Lachnospirales; family Lachnospiraceae; genus Blautia; species Blautia sp. MB18-30. The sequence goes on from NZ_JAMOYY010000005.1 coordinate 92,876, forward strand.
ACGAAATATTTTTATCCGGTGTGTAAATATCTTTATATTCCGGTGTGCTTTCTGGTGCTGATCCTTGGTGTTGTGCTGGGCGGGATTGGATGATAAGGTGATAACATAAGTAAAATAAAAAATTATCTGCATAAACAAATCCCCCGAAAAATGATTTTTTAATCATTTCCGAGGGATTTTTATGTTTTATCTTATAATATTCGTAAAGCCAGGATTTTCGATTTGCTGCATATCCCGAATACACTCACTTCACAGTTTGTCAACAAGTTTAAGTTTTACACTGATTTTCAATTATTCTGCATTCTTAGAGTGTATCCGGTTTCTCCACTTCGTAGTCAGACCAGGATGCAGCCGTATCGCTGCCTGAGAAACGTAAAAAAATGTGAGTGATAAATTCCACTTCAGATTCTTTTCTGCAGAAAAGGCAAAAAAAGACCCGGCAGCTTGACGCCACCAGGTCATCTTTTACAATATTTCTTATTTATCTCTCCAGATGATTCTTCCCTTGGAAAGATCATACGGAGAAAGTTCGATCGTTACTTTATCTCCCGGGAGAATACGGATAAAATTCATACGGAGCTTGCCACTGATATGTGCAAGTACCACATGTTTGTTTTCCAGTTCCACTTTAAACATCGCATTAGGCAGTTTCTCCAGAACAGTGCCTTCTACTTCGATCACATCTGCTTTTGACATTTTTTACCTCCTATGTCATGACAACAATTGCTGCTTACAGATTCGTAAGCGTCAGAATCTCTGGTTCCCCATCGGTGATGAGGATCGTGTTTTCATAATGGGCGGAAAGTGAACCATCCATGGTTACCACTGTCCACTCATCGTCCAGCCATGCCACGTCCGCACGACCAAGGTTGATCATGGGCTCGACGGCCAGGGTCATTCCCGGAAGGAGCTTGATGCCCCTGCGCTTCTGCGGGAAGTTTGGAATCTGCGGATCCTCATGAAGATGAGTTCCGATTCCATGTCCTACAAGGTCACGTACAATACCGTAACGGTATTTCGCTGCGTGGGCTCCGATGGCTTTGGAAATATCATTTAAATGATTTCCGGCTTTTGCCATTTTCAGTCCTTCAAAAAAGCACTCTCTTGTAACCTTAATGAGCTGCTGTGCTTCTTTGGATACTTCACCTACCGCATAGGTACGTGCTGCGTCAGAATGGTAGCCCTTATAAATCAGGCCGGCGTCGATCTTAACCAGATCCCCGTCCTGGATAATCTTCTCCTCGGATGGAATTCCATGCACAACCTCATCATTCAGGCTGATGCAGAAAGAAGCCGGAAAACCTCCGTAGTTCAGAAAGTTCGGAATACAGCCCATAGACCGGATCATTTCTTCTCCGATCTTATCAATCTCTTTGGTGCTGACACCCGGTTTGATGTAAGGGATCAAACCGTCATGCACCTTCTCAAGAAGATGGCCTGCTTCTCTCATAAGTTCGATTTCATGCTGTGTCTTAATTGTTACGGACATTCTTATTCTCCTAAGATGTCAACGATCTCCTGGAATACCTCATTCAGATCCCTGGTTCCGTCTACCGTCTTCAAAACACCCTGTGTGGTGTAATAGTCAATCAATGGCTGTGTCTGCTCATGATAAACATTCAGACGCTTCTGGACTGTTTCCGGCTTGTCATCATCACGGAGTACAAGCTTGTCACCACAGGTATCGCAGACCCCCTCTGTCTTCGGTGCTGCAAATACAACGTGATAAGTTGCACCACATTTCACACATGCACGGCGTCCGCCCATACGTTTCACGATGTTATCATCCGGCACATCCACATCGATCGCATAGTCAATTTTGCTTCCAAGTTTGTTCAGAGCCTCTGTCAGACATTCTGCCTGCGGAATTGTTCTCGGGAAACCATCCAGAACATACCCTTCCCTTGCGTCATCCTGCTGGATTCTGTCAACAACAAGGTCGCAGGTCAGTTCATCCGGAACAAGAAGTCCCTGATCCATGTAAGTTTTTGCTTTGTTTCCAAGCTCGGTACCGTTTTTGATGTTAGCACGGAAAATATCTCCTGTGGAGATGTGCGGAATCCCATATTTCGCCGCAATTTTCTTAGCCTGAGTACCTTTACCTGCCCCCGGTGCACCCAACATAATAATTCTCATAGCATACCCTCCATTTTCCTGTTTTCTGCCTGATTTTCAGACAGTCCTGTTTACAAATCAAGGCTGCGACACTTTCGCACCGCAACCTTCATTTTCAATTAGTTCAGGAAGCCTTTGTAATTACGTACAAGCAGCTGAGATTCCACCTGCTTAACGGTCTCCAGGATAACACCTACGATGATGATGATAGATGTACCGCCGAAGGAAACATCCGCACCGAACACACCGTTGAAGAAGAACGGTATAACGGCCACGATAACAAGACCTACTGCACCTATAAATATAATATAATTCAGGATTTTAGTCAAATAATCTGAAGTCGGTTTTCCCGGACGGATGCCTGGGATAAAACCGCCCTGCTTTTTGATATTATCGGCTACTTCCAACGGATTAAAGGTAATTGATGTATAGAAGTATGCGAAGAATACGCAAAGTACCACATACACGATCAGACCCCAGCTGTACTGGATCTGACTTGGATTACACCAGTTATTGGAGGAAAGTCCTCTTAAGATCTCACTTCCGATGCCCGTTCCGTTTCCTTTGCCAGCGAACTGAGCAATGATCGACGGGAAAGACATGATAGAGGAAGCAAAAATAACCGGGATAACGCCGGCAGTATTTACCTTGAGCGGGATGTTTGTGGACTGACCGCCCATCATTTTACGTCCAACCATCTTTCTGGAATACTGAACCGGAATTCTTCTCTCTGCTCCGTTGAGGATAAGTACGAGCACTACAACAAACAGAATAATCACAGCAATGATGCAGGCTGCAAGCATTCCTTTTGCAATTGTTTTGCCCTTGACGAAGTTCTCATAAAGAAGGGACATATCACTCGGGATCCTGGACACGATATTGATAGTCAGGACGATGGAAATACCATTTCCAATGCCCTTCTCTGTAATACGCTCGCCCAGCCACATAAGCATTGCGGAACCCGCTGTTAAACTTGCAACAACTACGATTCCTTTAAGGAAGCTCATGTTCGGGATCATACCCTGACGTCCAAATCCGATTGCCATGGCAACAGACTCAAACAGAGCAAGACCAACCGTTACATAACGTGTGATTGCTGTAAGCTTTTTTCTTCCTTCTTCTCCGTCACGCTGCATCTCTTCCAGTGCCGGAATGGCAATGGTAAGAAGCTGAATGATAATGGAAGAAGTAATGTAAGGTGTGATGTTCAATGCGAAAATTGACATCTGAGTAAAGGAACCGCCGGTGAACGCATCAAAGAAATTGAATGCGTCACCGGTATTAGATTCAAACCACTGCTTAAAGAAGTCACTGTCGACTCCCGGTACAGGAAGCTGGGATCCGATTCTGATCACGAATATCATCCAGATCAGATAGAGAAGCTTTCTTCTCATTTCCTTTACTTTGAAAACACTCTTAAGAGTCTCAAACATTAGATCACCTCTACTGTACCACCAGCAGCTTCAATTTTTGTTTTTGCAGTCTCGCTGACAGCGTTTACTTTAACATTAAGTTTTTTTGTAAGCTCGCCGTTTCCAAGGATCTTAACACCATCACCGATCTTGGAGATTGCACCGCTTGCAAGTAAGCTGTCAACTGTAACCTCTGCGCCATCCTCAAAACGATTGAGAACGTCTACATTGATTGCGATAATTTCTTTAGAGTTTCTGTTAGTGAAACCTCTCTTAGGAAGACGTCTGTATAAAGGCATCTGACCTCCCTCGAATCCCGGTTTCTTATGTCCGGAACGAGCAAGCTGTCCTTTATGTCCTTTACCAGCAGTTTTGCCGTTTCCTGAACCATGTCCACGGCCTCTTCTGAAGTTATCGCTATGCTTGGAACCCTCTGCGGGTCTTAAGTTTGATAATTCCATTCTGGCACCTCCTTAATCTTCTACTTTTACCAGGTGCTGCACCTGCTGAATCATTCCTCTGGTTGCAGCGTTGTCTGGCATCTCAACTGTTTTATGCATCTTTGTAAGACCCATAGCTTTTACAGTTTTTTTGTGTTTCGGTACTGCACCGATTGGAGATTTTACCAGTGTAACCTTGATTGTATCTGCCATTTCCATATCCTCCTTAACCCAGAATCTCATCTACAGATTTTCCGCGGAGCTTTGCAACCTCTTCCGGAGTCTTTAACTGGCTCAGGCCTGCGATTGTTGCCAGAACTACGTTCTGTTTATTTCTGGAACCCATACATTTTGTACGGATGTTTTTGATACCTGCAAGCTCGATTACGGCACGTGCCGGGCCACCGGCGATAACTCCAGTACCTTCCGGAGCTCTCTTCAGAAGCATCTCAGCGCTTCCGAATTTTCCGATGAAGTCATGTGTAATGGAATTGTTCTCGTCTCTTGCAACAGTAACAAGCTTCTTCATAGCGTCCTCTTTACCTTTGCGGATCGCCTCCGGAATTTCTGCTGCTTTTCCTAAACCTGCACCAACGTGTCCATTGCCGTCACCTACAACAACTAAAGCTGTGAAACGGAAGTTACGACCACCTTTAACAACCTTGGTAACACGCTTGATTGATACTACTTTATCTTCTAACTCTAACTGACTAGCATCAATAAGATTACGTTTCATGTGTTCTTTTCCTCCTCTTAGAATTTCAGTCCAGCTTCTCTTGCTGCATCTGCCAGTGCTTTAACTTTTCCGTGGTAGATATATCCACCTCTGTCGAAAACAACGCTCTCGATACCAGCCTCAACAGCTTTTTTACCGATCACTGTTCCAACTTTTGCTGCAGCCTGTACATCATCAGTGTTCTCAAGCTCTGCTTTTACGTCCTTCTGGAGAGTAGAAGCGGATACTAAAGTTTTACCAACTGTGTCATCAATAATCTGTGCATAGATGTGCTTGTTGGAACGAAATACTGCCAGACGAGGAGTAGTTGCAGTTCCGTTTAAATGATGACGTAATCTTCTATGCTTCTTTTCGCGAATTTCGCTTCTGGATGCTTTGTTAATCATATTCTCACTCTCCTTAATTATTTCTTACCGGTCTTACCGACTTTACGTCTGATAACTTCGTCAACGTACTTGATTCCCTTGCCCTTGTATGGCTCAGGTCTTCTCTTGTCTCTGATCTCAGCTGCGTACTGGCCAACTTTTTCTTTGCTGATACCAGATACGATGATCTTGTTTCCGTCAACTGTGGACTCAAGACCTTCTGGATCTTCCATCTCTACCGGGTGAGAATATCCGAGGTTAAGTACAAGTTTCTTGCCCTGCTTAGCAGCTCTGTAACCAACACCGTTAACCTCAAGCTCTTTTTTGTATCCTTCGCTTACACCAACAACCATGTTGTGGATAAGGCTTCTTGTTAAGCCGTGAAGGGCTTTGATTCTCTTTAAGTCGTTCGGTCTTGTTACAACTACATGACCGTCTTCAACTTTAATCTCTAACTCTGTCGGGAGTGCTCTCTCAAGTGTTCCCTTAGGTCCTTTTACTGTTACAACGTTTCCATCTGCGACTGTAACCTCAACGCCAGCTGGAATTGCAACCGGAAGTCTTCCGATTCGTGACATAAATTTGTCCTCCTTACTTAGATTGTCGGAGAGGGCCCATGCCCTCTCTGTTTTCAGTTTAAAAGCTATATGACTGCTTCGTTAAGCGGCTTTGGCCTACCAAACGAATGCAAGTACCTCGCCACCAACCTGAAGCTTACGAGCCTCTTTGTCAGTGATAACGCCTTTGTTTGTGGAAAGGATTGCGATACCAAGTCCACCAAGAACCTTCGGAAGCTCATCCTTGCCTGCGTATACACGAAGACCTGGTTTGGAGATTCTCTTAAGTCCTGTGATGATCTTCTGGTTTTTGTCCTCACCATATTTCAGTGTGATGTGAAGAGTTTTAACAACTCCATCCTCAACCAGATCATATTTTGCGATGTATCCCTCATCTACAAGGATGTTTGCGATAGCAATTTTCATCTTGGATGCCGGTACGTCTACAGTGTCATGTTTTGCAGTATTTGCGTTACGGATTCTTGTAAGCATATCTGCGATCGGATCGCTCATTGTCATGTAAGTTTCCTCCTCTTTCTTCAGACTTTACATGTCGTGTGAATATTATTTAAATGATTAAAAAGTTGCTTTCGCCTCGGCCTACCAGGAAGCTTTCTTAACACCCGGGATCTGACCTTTGTATGCCAGCTCACGGAAGCAGATTCTGCAAATTCCGTATTTTCTCAGGTATGCATGTGGACGGCCACAGATTCTGCAGCGAGTATACTCTCTTGTGGAGAATTTAGCTTTACGCTGCTGTTTAATTTTCATTGCTGTCTTAGCCATGAATCTTTTCCTCCTATTTAGCAAATGGCATGTTGAATAATGTCAGTAATTCGCGTGCCTCTTCATCTGTTTTAGCAGTTGTAACGAAGATAACGTCCATTCCTCTTACTTTATCAACCTTATCGTACTCAACCTCTGGGAAGATCAGCTGCTCTTTGATACCAAGAGCATAGTTTCCTCTGCCGTCGAATGCGTTCGGGTTAACACCACGGAAGTCACGTACACGTGGAAGAGCAAGGTTGATAAGACGATCAGCGAACTCATACATCTTCTCGCCTCTCAGAGTAACTTTACATCCGATCGGCATACCCTCTCTGATTTTGAAGTTAGCGACAGATTTTTTAGCTTTTGTAGCGATTGCTTTCTGTCCTGTAACAAGTTCCATATCTGCGATTGCAGCGTCAAGAAGTTTAGCGTTCTCTTTTGCCTCGCCAACACCCATGTTAACAACGATTTTCTCGAGTTTTGGCACTTCCATTACGTTTTTGTATCCGAATTTCTTGGTCATGGCATCCATGATCTCGTTCTTGTAAAGATCTTTTAATCTACTCACCTTTATATGCCTCCTCTCTTAATTAATCGATTGTCTTTCCTGTTGCTTTGGCAACACGAACTTTTTTGTCTCCATCCATCTTGAATCCAACTCTTGTAGCTTTTCCGTCTACAACGAGCATTACGTTGGAGATATGAAGCGGAGCTTCTTTTGTCACGATTCCACCGTTCTGATTAGCTGCGGACGGTTTAGCGTGCTTTGTAACCATGTTTACGTTCTCAACAACTACTGTGTTGTCTTTTACGTTAACTGCAAGGACCTTTCCGTCCTTACCTTTATCTTTTCCAGCGATTACCTTTACAGTATCACCTTTTTTAATTTTCATAGCTGACATTCGGCACCCTCCTATAATACTTCCGGAGCTAAGGAAACGATCTTCATGAATTTCTTCTCACGAAGCTCTCTGGCAACTGGTCCAAAGATACGTGTTCCTCTCGGAGTTAAGTCATCCTTGATAATTACGGCAGCATTTTCATCGAAACGGATGTAAGATCCGTCTTTACGACGAGCGCCTTTTTTAGTTCTAACAACTACAGCTTTAACAACGTCACCTTTTTTAACAACGCCGCCTGGTGTTGCATCTTTAACCGTAGCAACGATTGTGTCACCGATGTTTGCATATCTTCTTGTAGAGCCGCCCATAACACGAATACAAAGGATTTCTTTTGCACCAGTGTTGTCGGCAACTTTCAGTCTAGTTTCCTGCTGAATCATACTGGTTTCCTCCTTATTTAGCTTTCTCTACGATCTCAACCAGTCTCCATCTCTTGTCCTTGGACAGCGGTCTGGTCTCCATTACCTTAACGGTATCTCCGATGTTGCACTCATTGTTCTCGTCATGAGCTTTTAATTTATATGTTCTCTTCACGATTTTTTTGTAAAGAGGATGTTTTACATGGTCTTCAATTGCAACTACGATGGTCTTATCCATTTTGTCGCTGATAACCTTACCCACGCGGGTTTTTCTCAGATTTCTTTCCACGATTATGTCCTCCTGTCCTATTTGGAAGCGTTTGCCTGCTCAGTGATTACTGTCTGGATTCTGGCAATATTTTTACGAACCTCTTTGATTCGTCCTGTATTGTCTAACTGGTTTGTTGCATTCTGAAATCTCAGATTGAAAAGCTCTTTTTTAGCAGCTACTAATTCTTCATTCAGTTCTGCAACTGACTTTGCTTTTAAATCTTCCACGAACTTATTAATTTTCACTGTTATCACCGCCTTCTAAGTCTGCACGAGAAACGATTTTACATTTACATGGTAACTTGTGCATTGCAAGACGTAATGCTTCACGGGCAACCTCTTCGGACACGCCTGCAATCTCAAACATAACACGACCTGGTTTTACTACTGCTACCCAGTACTCCAGAGCGCCTTTTCCGGAACCCATTCGAGTCTCAGCTGGTTTAGCTGTTACCGGTTTATCCGGGAAAATCTTAATCCAAACTTTACCGCCACGTTTGATGTAACGGGTCATAGCAACACGGGCTGCCTCGATCTGATTAGATCTGATCCAACATGGCTCAGTAGCAACAAGACCGAAATCACCATAGTTGATAACATTGCCTCTAAGGGCTTTTCCTCTCATGGAGCCACGGAATTGTTTACGACGTTTTACTCTTTTTGGCATTAACATTATTTATCGCTCCCTTCCTTAGTTCCTTTTGTCGGAAGAATCTCACCATTGTAGATCCATGCCTTAACACCAACTTTACCATATGTGGTGTCTGCTTCCGCAAAGCCATAGTCGATATCTGCACGAAGTGTCTGAAGCGGGATTGTTCCCTCGCTGTAGAACTCTGTACGAGCCATATCAGCTCCGCCGAGACGTCCGGATACGGAAGTCTTGATTCCCTTAGCGCCAGCCTTCATTGTTCTCTGCATTGTGGACTTCATAGCACGTCTGAAGGAAATACGATTCTCAAGCTGAAGAGCAATGTTCTCAGCAACCAGCTGTGCATCTTTGTCCGGTCTCTTAACTTCTTTGATGTCAACGATAAGCTTCTTGTCTGTGTATTTCTGAAGCTCAGCTTTAACTTTCTCGATCTCTGCGCCGCCCTTACCGATTACGATACCAGGTTTTGCTGTGTAGATGATGATCTTAACTCTGTCAGATGCTCTCTCGATCTCGATTTTGGAAACACCTGCGCTGTATAATTTCTTTTTAAGGAATGTTCTGATGTTGTAGTCTTCTACCAGGTAGTCAGCAAACTTGTCTTCTGCATACCATCTGGAATCCCAATCCTTGATAACTCCGACTCTAAGGCCATGCGGATTAACTTTCTGTCCCATGCTTTTCCTCCTTACCTTTCATCAAGCACAACAGTGATATGGCTAGTTCTCTTCTCGATTCTGTAAGCTCTACCCTGTGCTCTCGGCTGAATTCTCTTCATTGTAGGTCCCTTATCTGCATAGCATGCTGCAACATAAAGGTTGTCTGCGTTCATTCCGTTGTTGTTCTCAGCGTTTGCTACTGCTGACTCAAGCAGTTTTTTGATCACGCTGGAAGCGTATCTCGGATTGTATGTCAGGATACCAAGTGCTGTCTGTACATCTTTGCCACGGATCGCATCTAATACGTAGCAGGCTTTCTGAACAGAAATTCTTGCATAAGATAACTTTGCAGACGGCCTTGTCTCTCTATTATTCTCATTTCTGGCTCTCTTTATCTGGCTTCTATGTCCTTTTGCCATCTTAAAGTGCCTCCTTTCTTAAATTCGATATCTAAGTTATCTGCCAGCTGTCTTAAATTGACAGCGGGCAGTTATAAATCTGATGACTAGCGTACTCCGGACTTCTTCTCGTCTTTTCCGTGTCCTCTGTAAGTTCTTGTTGCAACGAACTCACCAAGTTTGTGTCCTACCATATCCTCTGTGATATATACCGGCACATGTTTTCTTCCGTCATGAACAGCGATTGTGTGTCCTACGAAAGACGGGAAGATTGTGGAACGGCGAGACCAAGTTTTGATTACGGATTTATCATTTGCAGCGTTAAGAGCGTCTACTTTTTTAAGTAAGCTCTGGTCTGCAAAAGGTCCTTTTTTCAGTGAACGAGACATGCTTTCTCCTCCTTATTATTTCGATAATGCTTTTCCATCGCGTCTTCTTACGATGTACTTGTTGGACTGTTTGTTTTTCTTTCTGGTCTTCAGGCCGAGAGCAGGTTTGCCCCACGGTGTGCAAGGACCTGGGCGTCCGATACCGGTCTTACCTTCACCACCACCATGTGGATGGTCATTCGGGTTCATTACGGAACCACGAACTGTAGGTCTGATACCCATGTTACGTTTACGTCCGGCTTTACCGATGTTAATAAGGTTGTGATCTCCGTTTCCGATTACACCAACAGTTGCGCGGCATACGATCGGAACCATTCTCATCTCACCGGAAGGAAGACGAAGTGTTGCGTACTTTCCTTCTTTAGCCATGAGCTGTGCGCCGTTTCCTGCAGAACGAACCATCTGTCCGCCTTTTCCAGGATGAAGCTCAATGTTGTGAACCATAGTACCAACCGGGATAAGCTCCAGTGGGAGGCAGTTTCCAACACGAACCTCAGCTTCCGGACCATTGTAAACCTTCTGGCCTACTTTAAGTCCCTCTGGAGCGAGGATGTAAGCTTTCTCGCCATCTGCGTAGCAGATCAGAGCGATGTTAGCTGTTCTGTTCGGATCGTACTCGATTGTTTTAACTGTTGCAGGGATTCCATCTTTTCTTCTCTTGAAGTCGATGATTCTGTATTTTCTTCTGCTTCCGCCACCCTGATGTCTTACAGTGATCTTACCCTGATTGTTACGTCCAGCGTTCTTCTTAAGGGAAGTAACGAGGGATTTCTCTGGTTTTGCAGCTGTAATCTCAGAGAAGTCGGAACCAGTCATATGTCTTCTTGACGGTGTATATGGGTTATAGCTTTTGATTCCCATGATGTTTCTCCTTTCGAATTTGTTCTCGTGCTTTCGTGCACATATTCGGACTTATCTGTTAATTAAAGTCCCTCAAAAATCTCGATATCTTTGCTCTCTTCTGTAAGAGCTACGATAGCTTTTTTAGTCTTAGCAGTTTTTCCAACTACCATTCCACGGCGTTTTTTCTTTCCATCACTGTTGATGGTGTTTACGCTCTTAACTTTTGTTCCCTCGAACATCTTCTCAACAGCCTCTTTGATCTGAGTCTTGTTAGCTTCCGGATGTACAAGGAATGTATATTTCTTCTCACCCATGTCTGCCATGGATTTCTCTGTGATAACCGGACGGATGATTACGTCATAGTACTGAATACTTGCCATTATGCGTATACCTCCTCGATAGATGCAACGGCATCCTTTGTAACAACTACGGTGTTGTGTTTCATAACATCGTATGTGTTGATTGTAGCCGGTGTTGCAGTTTCCACGTCAGCGATGTTTCTTGCGGAAAGAACTACGTTCTGATCGTTGTCAGCTGTGATTACAAGAGCTTTCTCTGCTTTCAGGTTTGTAAGAACCTTCTGCATCTCTTTTGTCTTAACCTCAGCAAGTGCAAGGCTGTCAACAACAACAAGTTTATTATCCTGAACCTTGGATGTCAGAGCGGATTTAAGAGCTGCTCTTCTTTCCTTCTTGTTCATTTTTACTTCATAATCTCTCGGAACCGGAGCGAATACAACACCGCCGCCTGTCCACTGTGGTGCACGGATGGAACCCTGTCTTGCATGACCTGTTCCTTTCTGTCTCCACGGTTTTCTTCCGCCGCCTCTTACCTCAGAACGAGTTTTCGCTTTCTGAGTTCCCTGACGGTTATTTGCAAGCTGACGAACAACTGCAAGATGAACGAGATGCTCGTTGATCTCAACGCCGAATACTGCGTCATTCAGCTCCATTGTGCCAACTTCATTGCCTTCCATATTATAAACAGTTACATTAGCCATTCTGATGCTCCTCCTTTCCTATTATAAGGACTTTACTGTCTCTTTGATTGTAACCAAAGATTTCTTAGGTCCTGGAACAGCACCCTTAACTAACAGTAAGTTATTTTCTGTATCTACACGTACGATCTCAAGATTCTGAACAGTTACCTGAACATGTCCCATGTGACCTGGCATATGTTTTCCTTTGAAAACCTTGCTTGGATCGGAGCAAGCGCCGTTGGAACCTGCATGACGATGATATTTAGAACCGTGAGCCATAGGTCCTCTGGACTGGCCATGTCTCTTGATGGCGCCCTGGAAGCCTTTACCTTTGGAAACTGCAGTAGCATCGATATGATCTCCTGCTGCAAAGATATCAGCCTTGATTTCCTGTCCAACCTCATACTCGCCGGCATTGTCAAATCTGAACTCTTTTACAAATCTCTTTACAGCTACACCAGCTTTGTCAAAGTGGCCTTTCTCCGGTTTGTTGACCAGTTTCTCTCTGATCTCGCCGAAGCCAACCTGAACTGATGTGTATCCATCGTTCTCCTCAGTTTTAACCTGAGTTACAACGCAAGGACCTGCCTGTAAAACAGTTACCGGAATTAACATTCCATCTTCATTGAAGATCTGAGTCATTCCGACTTTAGTAGCTAAAATAGCTTTCTTCATTTCTTTCTTCCTCCTTATAGCGGATTACCATTCGGTAATCATATAGTTAATGTCAAATGACATTATTAGCGGTTTTTCATCTTGATATCGATGTGAACACCAGCTGGCATTTCCAGTCTGGAAAGTGCATCTACTGTTTTCTGAGTTGGTGTCAGGATATCGATAAGTCTCTTATGTGTTCTCTGCTCAAACTGCTCTCTGGAATCTTTGTATTTATGAACAGCTCTTAAGATTGTAACAACCTCTTTCTTAGTAGGAAGCGGAACCGGTCCACTTACCATTGCTCCGTTCTTCTTTACTGTCTCGATGATCTTTGCTGCAGATGCATCAACGAGCTGATGATCATATGCCTTTAATGTGATTCTCATTACCTGATTTGCCATAAAAAAAGTCTCCTCCTATTCGTACTTATATAGCAGTACGACAAGCGGCGACTGTACACATCTCCGTGTGTGTCATGGTATATTTGCACACACGTCCCATCCCAAGATGGTTATTGAACTTTGTACAGTGACTTGTCGTCAGTTTCCTAACTTGACATTCGCTCCACGGAAAACCTGCCAGTGTGGCAGCAACCTCGCGCTTCATAGCTATCAATGTCACAGCAAGGATTAGTATATACGATGATTCTTCAGAATGCAAGCCTTTTTTTAAATTTTTTTGATTTTTTTTAAAAAAGAAGAAAATGGCTCATTTCTGAACCATTTTCTTCTTATATAATAGGTACTTATTTTATTCTTCCATATCGTCCACATCACCACTGATGATATCCGAGTAATCAAACAGTGTAACCTTCGTGATGTCATCCTTAACGATATCCGGTGCATCACCGGCCTTCTTTACGCGGCTTGCAAGCTGCGCTGCGGAATAAGACGGCATCGCAAGGCTTCCAATGGTAACCGGCTCCTCTTCCTCTTCCGGAACCTCTTCGACCTTTCCGGCCGGATGCGGCTTTCTGTTTTCTTCAACCGTACGTTCTGCCATTTCCAGTCTGGAAAGCATATCTGCTTCTTCTGAAGTGGCTGCTGCAATCTCTTTCTTAAGTTCCGCATGAGCTTCACTTGCGGCAGTCTGTGCAGTCTGCTGTATGGCAGCCTTCTTTTTATTCTCCGAATAGCCTGTAACATCCTCTTCGTCAATCTCATCTACGAAACCGCCCGTACGGACCTTACGCTTATCTGCTTTTTTATTTTTGTGTTTTCGTGCCTTTTCTTCCTGAATGATCTCTTTTTCTTCTTCCTTCATTCTTATGGCACGTGCTTTTTCTTCCTGCTTCAGTTCTTTCCTGGACTTCACATAACCCGGTTCCGGATCGTTCACATCTTCCTCAATATCATCCGGCTCTTTCTTCCAGAGTTCTGCGATCACATACAGGATGATCAGGAACAATACGACCAGACCAAGAATGATCAGGCCTTCAATACTTTCTGTAGCCACCATAAGATATCCCACATAGCCAATGGTAACTACAACTTTTGGAACATAATCTCCAACCTTAATGGTAAAAGTCTTTCCTCCGGAAACGGACTGATCTGTTACTGTTCCGGTTCCCTTGGAGGCATCGAGATTGGTGATCGTATATTTATATGTCTCGGAATCTTTCTGTACAAGGATCGGAGTACCTGCGCTGATCGCAGAACTCTTCTCCGGGATCGCATATGTAACAGATCCGACTGGGAGGTTCGTTGCCTTATCGGATTTATCCACGATCACTGTTCTCACCCCGAAGAACGGCGGAAGAACAAGTCCCAGTACACAGATCAGTGTGCATATCACAACAAAATGTACGATAAATTTCAATACTTTTGACATAGGTAATCTTCCTCTTTCATATTTGTAGGTACTTTGAAGCGGAAAGGGATACAGCGGGAATCGGTCTTCCTTTCCGTCTGTATCCCTTTATATTCCACATCCGCAGGAATCTACCATTTTCCGCGGACTGCTCTGTTCCAACTGATTACTGGTTGCTTAAATACTGTTCAATGCTCTCCATCGCTGCATTCTCATCATCACCGTTGGCAGACAGTGTAATCTCTTCTCCAGCGTCAAGTCCCAGAGTCATCATTCCCATAATGCTCTTTGCATTGACTCTTTTTTTGCCAATCTCAACATAAATTTCACTGTTAAACTGGCTTGCCACCTGAACAAGCTGTGCTACAGGTCTTGCCTCCAGTCCAGTGGATAAGTTGATAGTGATTGGTTTTTTAATCATAATAGCTCCTCCTTGTTCTCCCGCAGCTCATCTGCGATCTCACTCAGCTTGCGAAGCCGGTGATTCACACCTGATTTGCCCACCTGCGGATTCAACATCATACCTAATTCTTTCAGTGTGGCATCCGGATACTGCAGTCTCAGCCTGGCTATCTGTGCCAATCCATCACTTAAGCTCTCAAAGCCGATAGTTCTGCTGATCAGCTGTATATCTTCCACCTGTCTCACTGCCGCATTTACCGTTTTATTGATATTCGCAGCCTCACAGTTCACCTTACGGTTTACCGTGTTACGCATTTCCTTAAGTATCCGGATGTTCTCCAGATCCATAAGGGCTACGTTCGCCTCCATGACTGCCAGCATGTCAACGATCTGCGCGCCTTCCTTCACATAGACCACATATGATTTCTTGCGCACCACAATTTTAGCTTCTACGTGAAAACTGCGGATAATCCCCTGTAATTGTTCTGCTTTCCTGCTGTCCGGACACACGATCTCAAAATGATACCCTTTCTCTGGATCACTGATCGAACCGGACGACAAAAAAGTACCGCGAATAAATGCCCGCTTGCAACAGTTCATCTGAACCACAAGCGAATTATCCATTTCAAGTAAACCGGTTTCGTTATCCACAGAAAGCTTTGTCCCCTGCAGTACTTCCTCTGTTCTGGCAGGATCCGTAACCTCAACAAGATATACCTTACCCCGTTTGAGATGAGCCCCTTCCCGGATAACAATCGCTGTCTCTATATTAAAGGTTTTTCGCAATAATGTAAAGCTTTTTCTTGCAACTGCTTCATTTTCTGTCTGGATCCATAGTTTTCTGTTTCCATCCGACATTTTTTCCACACGGCCGCAGCCGCAGAGCAGTGCCGCCAGTTCTGCCACCTGACAGTGCCTGGCCAGACTAAGCTGTCCTGAAAGTTCTTCTTTGACTTTTCCTGAAAATGACATCCCGAACCCTCTTTTACTGTTTCCCTGCCACCCTTTTCATCGCGGCAGTTATTTTTTCAGAAGTCTGTCCTTCTCCGCATCCCTGTGCTCCAGGCGGATGCCGTATTCATCCGATTTGGAAAGCCTGGAAAAAAGTTCTCTGGCAATCGTAACAGAACGATGTTTCCCCCCTGTACATCCGATACCGATCACAAGGCTTGTTTTCCCTTCTTTAATGTAGTTAGGGATCAGAAAACGGATCATATCCTCCAGTTTGTCCGCGAAGGCTTTCGCCGTATCACTGGCCATCACATAATTGAACACTTCATCGTCAAGGCCTGTCAGAGGACGCAGTTCATCCACATAATAGGGATTGGGAAGAAATCGCACATCAAACACAAGATCTGCATCTGCCGGGATTCCATACTTAAAGCCGAAGGAAAGCACAGAGATCATGATATTGCTGAACTCTCTGTCATCCACAAAGATCTTTTCGATTTCCTGGCGAAGCTCCCTGGTAAGCAGATGGCTGGTATCAATGATATAATCCGCACGTTTCCGGAGAAATTTTGTTTTCTCACGTTCCAGGCGGATTCCCTCATCCACTCTCCCTGCTCTTGCCAGCGGGTGGCTTCTTCTGGATTCTTTATAGCGTTTTACAAGGACCGAATCCTCTGCATCCATAAACAGGATCTCGTAATCATACCCGGTCTGCTTCATACGGTCCAGAACTACTTCCAGTTCATCAAGGGCACTTCCGCTTCTGGCATCGATCCCAAGAGCCACATTTCTAACATTTTCGCTCTGCATCTCAGGAAGAAGGGAAGCAAATTTTTCCAGAAGCTGGATTGGAAGATTATCCACGCAGAAATATCCCATATCCTCCAACATTTTAAGTGCAGCTGTTTTTCCTGCTCCTGACACACCTGTAACGATCACAAAACGCATAGTCTCTCTTCCTTTCCATTTCTTCTTCCGTTATCTGCAAAGCGTACATACGCATTCCTGTTACCTCTGTTTCGTATCCTGGGTACCTGAAAGCCGGACTACGCTGAGCCTTTTAGGTCTGTGCGATCGGATCCACAGACAAGTAAGTGGTATAATTATTTTGAAAACGATGTACCAGAAATGGTCATCAGGCTTCAAAATCACCCAGGAACTTCACCTCCGGTTCCAGCGTAACTCCATATTTCTTATAAACGATATCCCTGACATTATCCATCAGCGTGCGGACATCCCTGGCAGTTGCACCGCCTGCATTGATCACAAAGCCACAGTGTTTCTCAGAAACCTGTGCACCACCTACCTGATATCCAGCAAGACCGCTGTCCATGATCAGCTTACCTGCAAAATATCCCTCCGGTCTCTTAAAGGTACTTCCAGCACTGGGATACTCCAACGGCTGTTTGGTGGTACGACGGATCGTCAGATCTTTCATGGTCTCACGGATCACTTCCGGATTTCCCTCCTTCAGCTGCAACTTTGCTTCCAGCACGATATAACCTGCGGTTTTGATGATGCTGGTACGATATCCCAGTTCCAGTTTATCTGCCGGAAGGGTAACGATCGCTCCCTCCTCATCCATCACAGTTACCTCTGTGAGAACATCCTTCATCTCGCCGCCATAGGCACCTGCATTCATCACAACCGCACCGCCCATAGTTCCCGGGATCCCGCCTGCAAACTCAAAGCCTGTAAGAGCTGCATTTTTTGCTGCTGCTGCCACCGATGAAAGCAGCGCACCTGCCTGTACGGTGATCTCTGTTCCTTCTACGGTAACGGCAGACATATTTTTGTAGATCTGGATAACCGCACCACGGTAACCGCCGTCTCCTACTAGAAGATTACTTCCATTTCCGAGGATAAAATAAGGGATCGCACTTTCTTTACAGATTTTTACGATACGCCCCACATCTGTGTCTTTATCCGGCATCAGAAAATAATCCGCCGGACCTCCGATCTTAAAAGTTGTATGACGGCTCATTGCTTCGCCTGTAAAAACACGTTCTTCTCCAAGAAGATCGCAGAACTTTTTTATGATTTCTGAATTCACTTTTTATTTCCTCAGTCTTTCTGTTTTATTTCTGTAAAGCAGACATTACTGTTCCGCCTTGACTCATGCTCATGAACTGGATCTGTCCGTGATCTGCGCTCCATTTCTCATTTGCTGTCAGCTGTGTGAAACGTTTCCGGCTGACAGTATATCCCGCACAACTTCTCCCGCCAGCAGATATCCCGCAGTCCCTGTCACAAAGGAAATATTTCCTTCGGCAGGCTTCTTCACCATAGTTCTTCTCCGTCTGAAAAGCTTTTCTTTTGCCGGTTGTTCTCTGGAATACAGTACTTTGAGTTTACGTATTCCCTGTTTACGCAGTTCTTTTTTTATGATCCTGGCCGCCGGGCATACTGTGGTCCTGCTGATATCCGCAACCTCAAGTCTAGACGGGTCTATCTTGTCCCCGATGTCCAGGCAGGAGATCACAGGCACACGTTCCTCCCTTGCTCTGCTGATCAGAAGCAGTTTTGACGACAGTGTTCCCATTGTATCCACAATATAATCAAAGGAACGCAATTCAAACATTCCCGCAGTCTCCTCATTATAAAAGGTTTCGTAGGTATGCACCAAAATATTCTCATCAATATCCCGGATTCTCTTCTTGGCCGCCTCTACCTTGCTCATTCCCAGAGTAGAATGAAGTGCCAGCACCTGGCTTCCGATATTCGTCAATGTGATCTTTTCATGATCGATCAGTGTCAGACTCCCCACACCGCAGCGCGCAAGTGACTCTGCCACCTGTGATCCGGCTCCGCCAAGACCGAATACTGCAATTTTCGCCCTGCTGAGTTTTTTTACACCTGTATTTCCAACGAGCAATTCCATACGTGAAAAAGCATCCTGCATATCCGTCCTCCTGACACTGTTTTTTCTTTTGATTGAGAAAGACAGCGCCTGTCCGCCGCTGTCCATATTCTTTTTTATTATACTATCTCTGTCCGTAAATGTACAGATATTCTTGTTTTTTAAGATTTTCGCATAAAAAATTTATATTTTCTCATACTATTCCCATACAATCCCACAAGGAGGTTCTGTCCATGCTTCAACAGCTGATTCTGTGCTTTATCGGTTTCTGTGCCGGGATCATCGTTGCAGGAGGTGTCTCCGGACTGCTGATCGGCCTTTCCATTGTTCCCCGCTATGCAGGTATCACGCATACAGCTGACCAGATTTTTCTTTATGAAGATCTGACACTTCTGGGAACAGTTGCCGGAACCGTCGTCACCCTGTTTCCGATCAGAATTCCGCTGGGACCTTTTTTCCTGGCTGTCTGCGGAGTATTTTTCGGAATTTTCCTGGGCGGCTGGATCCTTGCACTGGCAGAGATCGCAAAAGTCTTTCCCGTCTTTGCCAGACGGCTGAAGCTCTCTCAGGGGCTTTCTCCAGTAATAATTTCCATTGCCGCCGGAAAAGCCCTGGGCTCCCTGTTTTATTATGCCATGAGCTGGATGTAATTCTTACTGTCACTCTACCATCTCACGAAAGGATTTTCCATATGCAAAATATCAACAAAAAAAAATATGAACAATATGTCAAGCAGCTTACTCCCACCCACAGTCTGCCGCTGAATATGGCAAAAGCTTTTCTCACAGGCGGACTGATCTGTCTTCTTGGACAGGTTATCTTAAACACAGCACAGGCTCTCGGTGCAGATGCTTCCGATTCCAGAACCTGGTGTTCTGTCCTTCTCATTCTCTTAAGCGTCCTTCTCACGGGCTTTGGTATTTATCCCAAAATCGGTAAATTCGGCGGTGCAGGAAGTCTTGTTCCCATTACCGGATTCGCCAACTCAGTGGCTGCATCCGCCATTGAGTTCCGGGCAGAAGGACAGGTTTTCGGCATAGGGTGCAAGATCTTTACTATTGCAGGCCCTGTGATCCTCTACGGCATCTTAAGCGCCTGGGGACTGGGTGTAATCTATTATATCCTAAAGATCCTGGAGGTGATATCATGAGCAAAAGTCTCAGACTTGGCGCAGCCAGCATTGCATTTTCACAGCCTTTGTATATCGAAAGCGCCGCATCCATCGTCAGTCAGAAAGAGGCGGACGGTCCTCTTGGAGATCTTTTTGACCTGGTCTGTAAAGATCCCATGTTTGGCTGTGACACCTGGGAATCTGCGGAAAGCACACTGCAGAAAGAAACTGCCACTCAGGCCATAAGCAAAGCCGGACTGAGCTCCGAAGATATCCATCTGATGTTCGCCGGAGATCTTCTCGCTCAGACATCAGCCACCTGTTTCGGCTCCGCTGGACTTGGAATTCCCTTTTACGGTCTTTACGGCGCCTGCTCCACCATAGGGGAAGCACTTTCTCTCGGTTCCCTTGCTCTGACCGCCGGATTCGGCACACGAGTCTTATGTGCCACTTCCAGCCATTTCGCAAGTGCGGAAAAAGAATTTCGTTTTCCCCTGGGATACGGAAACCAGCGGCCGTTTTCTGCCACCTGGACAGTAACCGGAAGCGGTGCCTGTATCCTAAGTACATCTCCTCCCGGAGAAAAAGCTCCTCTGCGCTCCGGCAAAGGCTGTGCTGCTATCACCGGCCTTACTGCCGGCCGTGTGATGGATTACGGTCTCAGGGATTCCATGAACATGGGAGGCTGTATGGCTCCTGCGGCCTGCGATACCATTGCACGAAGCTTTTCGGATTTCGGGCGGACGCCTTCGGATTATGATGCCGTCTTTACCGGGGATCTGGGGATCATCGGGCAGAAAATTCTCCTGGATCTTCTGGAGGAACAAAATATCCGGCTTTCTCCCATTCATAAAGACTGCGGTATCCTGATCTATGACAATCCTTCTCAGGACACCCACGCAGGAGGAAGCGGCTGCGGCTGTTCTGCTGTAGTCCTTGCCTCCTATATCCTTCCGAAGATTGTATCCGGAGAATGGAAGCGGATCCTTTTTGTACCAACAGGAGCGCTTCTTTCCAAAGTAAGCTTTAATGAAGGTGACAGTATTCCGGGTATTGCCCACGGAGTTGTCATCGAGCATATGGAGGTATGAGCATGGATTACTTTAACGCATTCTGGTTTGGCGGCCTTGTCTGTGCCCTGATCCAGATCCTTCTGGACAAGACAAAGCTGATGCCTGGCCGTGTGATGGTACTTCTGGTATGTAGCGGCGCCCTGTTAAGTGCCGTTGGCGTCTACCGGCCGCTGGTGGATTTTGCAGGTGCCGGGGCCTCCGTCCCGCTGATCGGTTTCGGACATGTATTATGGGAGGGTATGAAAAAAGCCATTGAAGAAGACGGCATCCTTGGGCTTTTTACAGGAGGCTTCACTGCCTGTGCTGCCGGAGTTTCCTCCGCCCTGATCTTCTCTTATCTGGCCAGTCTCTTCTTCCGTCCAAAAATGAAAAAATAATATTCCGGGAAAGGAGTTTTTTCTCATGAGTGATACTCTTTATCTGCAGCTGGATCAGAACATTGAAGTCACCAACCCACATGTATATCTTCAGGATATCGCTGCACTTTCCATGAGTGACCCCAAAATCCTCAATCGTCTGCGGGTCATGCCTGTGATCGTTCTGGATGCGAAAAATCCCGGACGCTATGTGATGTCTGTCTCGGATCTTCTGAAAAAGATCCAGAAGCTGGAACCCTCCATTGATATTTCTCCCATCGGGGAAACGGATTTTATCATCACCTACCGCATCAGCTCTGCCACAGGGAAAATTTTCCGGTATGTGAAAATCCTTTTTGTATGCCTGGTTTCCTTTTTCGGCGCCGCTTTTTCCATTATGACCTTTAATAATGACGTAGATATGGGCAGCCTTTTTAGCCAGTTTTACACTCTTGTTACGGGAAAAAGTTCCTCCGGCTTTACCATCCTGGAGATTTCCTACTCCATCGGGATCGGCCTCGGCGTACTGATCTTCTTTAATCATTTCGGGCATCTGAAGCTAAGCGATGATCCCACACCTATGCAGGTGCAGATGCGGACCTATGAGGATGATGTAAACCGGACACTGATTGAACAGGCTGCACGAACAGAAAATCCAGAAACTGACTCATAACCAGAGCACACTCTCATATCCGTACAATTCCGCCGCCTGTCGCACAAAAAAAGCTCCCTGCAGATTTCTCTGCAAAGAGCTTTTTTATATAATATGGGTTTACTTTTTTTCTGAAATGATATTTACAGAAGTCCTCCGATGGATAAGAACAGAGGAGCAAATACCAGTGATACAATAGTCATAAGCTTGATCAGGATGTTAATGGAAGGCCCTGATGTATCTTTGAACGGATCGCCGACTGTATCGCCGACAACGGCTGCTTTGTGCGCCTCGCTGCCTTTTCCGCCATGATGACCTGTCTCGATGTATTTTTTTGCATTATCCCATGCACCACCTGCGTTGGACATGAAGATCGCCATCAGTACACCTGTTACAAGAGCACCGGAAAGAAGTCCTCCAAGAGCCTCAACGCCAAGAACAACACCTACGATAACCGGAACAACGACCGCCATGATTCCAGGAAGCATCATCTCGTGAAGAGCTGCTGTTGTGGAGATCGCAACGCATGATTTGTAATCCGGTTTCTCGGTACCCTTCATGATACCCGGTTTCTCACGGAACTGGCGTCTTACTTCCTCGATCATCTTGTAAGCAGCCTTGGAAACGGATTCCATTGTGAAGGCCGAGAAGAGGAATGTAAGCATACCACCGATAAAGATACCGATCGTAACACGAGGAGCAAGGATATTGATCGCATCCAGATTTACTGCATTCGCATAAGATACAAACAGAGCAAGCGCTGTAAGAGCTGCGGAACCGATCGCGAAGCCTTTACCCATAGCTGCTGTTGTGTTACCTACAGAATCAAGCTTATCTGTGATCTCACGAACTGACTCATCCAGACCTGACATCTCTGCAATACCACCGGCATTGTCAGCGATGGGTCCATACGCGTCAACGGCAACTGTGATTCCTGTTGTGGAAAGCATACCAACTGCTGCAAGAGCGATTCCGTATAATCCATCCACACCGTATGCTACAAAAATACCAACACAGATCAGCAGGATCGGGAATGCTGTAGATTTCATACCTACTGCGATACCACTGATGATAGTTGTAGCTGCACCTGTCTCAGACTGCTCGCCGATTCCCTGAACCGGTTTATAATCTGCAGATGTGTAATACTCTGTAATGTTTCCGATGATGACACCGACAACAAGACCTGCGATCACAGCGATGGCTGCCTTCATGTCTCCGAAGAGAGTCTTGCTGAGGATCAGGGACACAATGATAACAAGTGTTGCAGATACATAGCTTCCTCTTGTGAGGGCTTTCTGCGGATTGGAATTATCATCACCTTTTACAAAGAATGTTGCAATGATGGATGCGATCAGTCCACAGCCTGCAATAGCCAGCGGATAGAGAACACCGGAAACTGCTCCGGCTACCGCACCAAGTGTAAGGGCAGATACCAGAGATCCTACATAGGACTCAAAAAGGTCTGCACCCATACCAGCAACATCACCTACGTTATCACCTACGTTATCCGCGATAACAGCCGGGTTACGAGGGTCATCCTCCGGGATTCCTGCCTCAACCTTACCTACAAGGTCAGCTCCTACGTCAGCTGCCTTTGTATAGATTCCACCACCAACACGTGCAAACAGTGCGATGGAAGAAGCACCAAGGCTGAATCCAGAAAGTACGTCAACGTTCTTTGTGATGATATACACAACGCTGACACCCAGTGCACCAAGACCTGCAACACACATACCCATAACAGCACCGCCGGAGAATGCAATGGAAAGAGCCTTGTTCATTCCTCCCTCTTTTGCTGCATTTGCTGTTCTTACATTAGCCTTTGTTGCAACGGTCATACCGCAGTATCCTGCGATTGTTGAAAACAGAGCACCTACTACGAAGCAGATTGCTGTTACCCAGCTTCCAACTCCGATTCCGATCAGTACAAAAAGTACGGCTACAAAAATAACCAGGATCTTGTACTCTGCTGTTAAGAAGGCGCGGGCACCTTCTGCGATCGCACCTGCGATCTCCTTCATTCTGTCTGTTCCTGCATCCTGCTTGCTGACCTTCGCTGCAAGGTATGCTGCGAACAGAAGTGCCAGTACTGCTGCCACCGGCACCAAATACATGTAGTTTTCCACTCTTTTTACCTCCGTTCATGTATTGTTAATACTTTATCACATTATTTTGCATATTTCAAATAGAATTTTCACTTAGTTTTTTGTTAATATTGTGATATAATAAAAATTTATATAAATGGGATAAAAATTTTTTATATTATTGCTCGCATTTTTTCAGTTTCAGACAGCTTATATAATAGGAAGTTTTTTATATCTCTATTTGGACAAAATTTCCATTTTTCTTTCCAGAAGATTTTTTTCCAATAATTGTTTTTCTGCATTTTCGAATCCAATTCGTTCTATAGTCTCGGCAAAACGTTCTCCCTTTAATCCCTGGTCCTTAAAAAGCAGGATTGCCTTCTCAATAACATCCAGTGCCTCTTCCTCTGACGTAAAGATCCGGTTCAGGGCCTTTCCATGAGAAATTTTCTTTCCCCAGCGTCCACCGATATAGATCTTGAATCCGTAGGTACCGTCCGGGATGGAATGGAATGGACATTTTCCCACACACCTTCCGCAGTGTCTGCAAAGCTCCTCATCAATGTGCAGTTTCCCGTCAACGACTTTCGCCACTTTGTTTGGACATGCAGCTTCAATGGCACATTTTTTGCATCCCTTGCATGCCTCGCTGTCAAAGTGCGGGATCCTCTGTCCGATGATCCCCACATCATTCAGATTTGGTTTCACACAGTTATTCGGGCATCCGCCTACTGCGATCTTAAATTTATGCGGCAGTGCAACCTGACGGTAGCCTTTATAGAATCTCCGGAAAATCTCTTCTGAAATTGCATAGGAATCCAGAAGTCCATACTGACAGGTGGTTCCCTTGCAGGATACTACCGGTCGGACCTTTGCTCCTGTTCCTCCTGTCTCCAGACCTTCCTTCGCAATAAATTCCTGAAACTCTTCGATCTTTTCGTAGGGGATTCCCTGGATCTCCACGGAAAGCCTGGTCGTGTAGGTAAGATTTCCGTTGCCGAATTTCTCTGCTGCTTCCGCCATACATCTGTGCTGTGCCGCTGTCACCTTTCCGTTTACAGTGATCACCCGTGCAGAAAATTCATCGGTTCCCCGGTTATTTAAAAACCCCTGCCCCTTCAGTCTTTTCTCTTC
This sequence comes from Blautia sp. MB18-30, assembly GCF_023669475.1. Taxonomy (NCBI): domain Bacteria; kingdom Bacillati; phylum Bacillota; class Clostridia; order Lachnospirales; family Lachnospiraceae; genus Blautia; species Blautia sp. MB18-30. The sequence goes on from NZ_JAMOYY010000005.1 coordinate 117,812, forward strand.
CTCTTTGCTTACAGTTAATGCTGACATATTTCCTCCTCCTAGTCTCACCGGCATTCCGATACTTTCCCACGGTATCGTTGCCCTGTATTTTGTAATGTTGAAATCGTTTTCACGTACTTCCTACTATACCACTTGAAGATGTATTTGAGAAATGATATTATTTTATAAAAATGATAGGTTTTACCTATATACCAATTTACAATAAAAGGAGATTCCATATGACCATCCGCCATCTCACTGTTTTTGCGGCCGTTGCGGAACAGGGCTCCATGAGTGCTGCTGCCAAACATCTTTATCTTTCCCAGCCAACAGTCAGTCAGGCCGTCCGTGAGCTGGAAGCTCATTATAACGGCCTTCTCTTTGAACGTCTTGGAAAAAAGCTTTATCTCACAGAACGGGGAAAGCTTCTTCTTCCCCATGCCCGTGAAATGATCCGCCAGTTTCAGCAGCTGGAAGAGCTGATGCAGAACCAGGGACAGTCTTCCACCCTGAAGCTTGGCTCCACCCTCACTGTGGGAACCTGCCTGACCCCATCCATTATCCTGGATCTGCAGAAAAAAATCCCGGACCTTGACGTTTACTCCTTTGTCACCAACACGCAAAATATCGAACAGAAGCTTCTGCGTTCTGAGCTGGACGCTGCTGTGGTAGAAGGTGAGATCCATTCCCCGGACCTTGTCGTTCTTCCCATCATCGACGACTGTCTGGTCCTTGCCGCCGGAAAAAAGCATCCGTTTTACCGCAGAGGACGCATCCATGTCCAGGAGCTGAACAACCAGAAATTTGCAGTCCGGGAATATGGAAGCGGTACCAGACAGCTTTTTGAGGACTATACACTTCGCCATGATCTGAAGATCCGGACTGCCTGGGAAGCCAACAGTCCGCGGGCACTGCTGAACGCAGTGCTGTATAACCAGATGCTCTCTGTTATGTCCATCCGTCTTATGCATCATGAGATCCGTCACCGTTCAGTCCGGGTCTTCTGCAACGAAGCAGGGGAATGGAACCGGAAATTCAAGCTGGTCTATCACAAGAATAAATTTCTTACCCCTGCTATCTTTGAGCTGGAAAAGATCCTTCACACCTATCAGCAGCTAGAACTGCCCTCTGTCATGGGTGTTCTGGAACAGGAATAAGCAGGGGACTTACCTGATCCAGTAAAAAAACGGCCGCACATATCGCTCTTACGATATGTACAGCCGTTTTTCGTTTTTTTCTCACCCGACAGGGTCGGATCTTTTTTTGAACCGGATATTTAGTTTGATTCGTTGAACACGTTTTTATCCAGTGCACCGTTCTGGTGTGCAACGATGGTTGTGCAGACTGCATCACCGGTAATGTTAACCGCTGTTCTGGTCATATCCAGGATACGGTCAATACCCATGATCAGACCAATTGCCTCAACCGGAAGTCCTACAGAGTTAAATACCATGGTCAGAGTAACAAGACCAACACTTGGTACACCGGCAGTTCCTACGGAAGCAAGGGTTGCAGTTCCGATAACTGTCACATAATCCATCGGACTTAAGTGGATACCAAAAGCCTGTGCCGCAAATACTACGGCAACACCCTGCATGATAGAGGTACCGTCCATGTTGATGGTAGCTCCAAGAGGAATGGTGAATGAAGAAATCTTCTTGGAAACACCCACTTTTTTGGACAGGGTATCAATGGACATCGGGATCGTGGCATTGGATGTAGCTGTTGAGAATGCAAATGCCATAACCGGGAAAAATTTCTTGATGAATTTTATCGGATTCAGTCCTGTGAAGATCTTCAGCAGGATCTGGTATACGCCGAAGCACTGGATTGCCAGTGCAAGGAGAACACCGATCATATATTTTGCCAGTGGGATAAATGCGCTGAAACCGATGTTTGCAAAGGTTCTGCTGATAAGGCAGAATACACCGATCGGTGCAAGTGCCATGATCATCATGGTCATCTCCATCATGATGTCATTGAACTGGCTGAAAAAGTTCGCTACTGTCTCTGCGCGCTCTCCCATTTTCGCAAGGATCACACCCACGATCAGGGCAAATACGATAACCTGAAGCATGGTTCCGCTTGCCAGGGAATTGATCGGATTGTCCGGAATGATATTCAGGATGGTATCCGTAAGAGAGGTCGCCTCCATAGTCTCCACAGAGGAAGCGGAGGACTGAATAGAGCTCATATCGAGTCCCACACCCGGATTGATCAGATTACCTACCGTCAGAGCAACCGAAACAGCCAGAGCTGTAGTTGCCAGATAAAATACCAGTGTTCTCACACCTACGGTTCCAAGCTTCTTGGTATCACCGATGGACATACTTCCGCAGACAAGGGAACAGAATACCAACGGTACAACCAGCATTTTCATCAGACGGATAAATCCCTGTCCGATCACATAAAGGATTCCCTCCACGATCACATCTTTCTTGAAGCTGCTGTCAGGAACCAGGTAACAGAGAATGATTCCCAGTATCGCACCTGCGATCAGCGCCACAAAGATCTTCGTGGTAAGGCCCATTTTCTTTTTCTGCTGTGTTTTCTCTTTTATATTTTTCTCTTTCATTCTAGTCCTCCGCTCTTTCATCCATATATTCTTTCAGCGATGCTTTCCAGTCCGGCATGTCATACACTTCAATAATACGGAGGATAAAATTATCAAGGACAGCATATGGCGGTCTGACAGAAGAAAGATCTGACTGCTCTGTCGGCACGGATCTCAGTTCGATCTCCTTTCCTGCAAGGCGAAGGATCTCGGTTGCAAACTCATAACGGTTGCATACACCGCTGCAGGTTACGTGATAAGTTCCATATTCGTTGGTATCGATAAGATACAGGATCATTCTTGCCAGATCCTTGGCGCTGGTCGGTGATCCGAACTGATCCGAAGCAACGGAAAGCGCCTGGCCTTTTTCTGCTGTCTCCAGCACACGGTTTACAAAATTGTTTCCGCCTTTTCCGTATACCCAGTTGCTTCGGATAATGAAATGTTTGTGTGTAAACTCTTTTACATAGTTCTCTCCGGCTCTCTTGGAACGGCCGTAAACAGTCAGCGGATTGGTATCGTCAAACTCTGTATACGGTTTTTTGCTCTTTCCGTCGAAAACATCATCTGTGGAAAGCTGGACGATCTTTGCCCCGCATTTTCTTGCCACGATGCTTAAGTTTCTTGCTCCCAGTGCGTTGACACGGTATGCATGTTCCGGATTCTTCTCACACTCATCGGTATCTGTGATACCGGTGCAGTTGATGATCACATCCGGACGGTTAATGGAACCGAAGTTGATCACTTCATCTGTGTCTGTGATATCCAGCTCATCAAGATCTGTGTTCAGAGTCTCGATCTGCATTGGATCCAGAACATCATTCAGTGCCCGTCCGATCTGTCCGTTGGCACCTGCGATCCATACTTTTAACATCTTTCTACCTCCCTGGTGTAATGTGTGTGATACATAAAATAAAGAGACATTGATTTAGATCAAAACCAATGCCCCTTTAACCTATATACTGAAATATATTTTATCAATATCACAAAAAACTGTCAAGAAAAAAGCCCTGTTTCCATAAGGTTCCTGTTGCTTTTGCTTCTGTCTGGTCCTGTTTCAGAGCCAGGGTCTGTCCACACAGGCCAGGGTTATCAAATAGTCAGGATCGTACCTTGCATTTCCACGTCCCTTATGCTATACTCAGTTTCGCTGCAAAAGCCCGCAAAAACCAAGGTCGTACAGGGCTTACAAGGCGGTCACCGCCTATAAATGTGCCGAGTGTTCGTGACCTTCCACTCGTAAAACAAAACTAAAGGAGAATAAAAAACATGAAAAACAAAGGTACTCATTTTCTGGTACAGGGAGCTGCCATTGCAGCTGTATATGTTGTCCTGACACTGGTATTCGCGCCACTTAGCTTCGGTGAAGTTCAGATCCGGTTTTCCGAGGCGCTGACCGTGCTTCCGTTCTTCACACCGGCTGCCATCCCGGGACTGTTCGTGGGATGTATCATCGCCAATCTTCTTGGCGGTGCGATTCCGGTTGACATCATTTTCGGAAGCATTGCCACACTTATCGGTGCATTCTTTACCTACAAGCTTCGCAATACAGGCAAATGGACAGCCCCGATCCCGCCGATCGTTTCCAACATTGTGATCGTTCCTCTTGTGCTTCGTTACGGATATGGCATTAACCTTCCTATCCCGTTTATGATGCTCACAGTAGGAGCCGGCGAATTTATCTCAGCCGGTGTGATCGGTATGATCCTTCTTGGAGCACTTTCCAAATACAAAAATGTACTTTTTCATAAAAAAGCAGCAGTCTGACTAAATCTGCTGCCCACAAAAAGGAGCCATGAGAAAACAGCAGCATTTCTCATGGCTCTCTTTTATTTTTTCTCTGCGGATTCCTGCAGACTGCGCAGGATCCTCTTTTCCATTCTGGATACCTGTACCTGGGATACGCCAAGCTCATGGGCGATCTCCATCTGGGTCATGTTCTGAAAATACCGCATATAGATCAGCCTCCGCTCCTTTGCCTCCAGAGTTCCCAGTATCTCTTCCAGAAAAATCCTGTCCAGTACTTTTTCCTGCCGGTTTTCTTTTTCCGGAAGCTTGTCCATCAGAGAAATCTCCGTTCCCTCACCCTGATAGATCGTTTTGTGAAGAGATTCCACCTCTGCACCGGATTCCATGGTCATTACCAGTTCTTCTATGGAAATTCCCATTTCCTCTGCCATTTCTCCCGTCGTAGGTTCCCGCTCCAGCCGGCGTGTCAGTGCTTCTCTCACCTGATAGATCCTGTAATGGTTTTCCTTCAGAGAACGGCTTACCTTCAGTATCCCGTCGTCCCTGAGATAACGTTTGATCTCTCCGATGATCATGGGAACGGCATAGGTGGAAAATTTCACATCATAGGACATGTCAAACTTATCCACAGCTTTCAGAAGTCCGATGCTGCCGATCTGGAACAGATCCTCCATCTCCACCCCTCGTCCCAGAAAACGCTTTGCCACACTGTATATCAGTCCTGTATTTTCCTCAAACAAAAGATCTCTTGCCGCTTTATCCCCCTGGTGTGCACGCCCGATGAGGACAAGAGTACGATCCATAGTTACCTCCTGATGATCTTTTTCATGTGCACTGTAGTTCCACGGCCAACCTCCGATTCCACCTGAAGCTCATCCATAAACGCCTCCATGAATGTAAACCCCATACCGGAGCGGTCTTTATCAGCCTTTGTGGTAAACAGAGGCTCCATGGCTTTTTTGATATCCGGGATCCCGGCTCCGTGATCTGTCACATCTACCTGAAGCTCCTGCCCCCGGAGACGACATTCTACCCGGATCTTATGTATCTCCCCTTCATACCCGTGTATGATGCAGTTGGTCACTGCCTCCGATACTGCGGTCTTCAGATCCGAAATTTCCTCCAGCGTAGGATTCAGCTGTGTGCAGAATGAAGCCACAGCAACTCTTGCCAGTGCTTCATTTACCGGTCTGCTGTCAAAAATGATCGTCATTTCATTTGTGTTTTCCATCATAAACACCCTCCTGTTCACCTGCCGATTTTTTAATTCCACAGATTTCAATATATTTTCCCACTCCGGATAGCCGTAAAAGCTTTGCAATATGACTGTTCACATTGACAACCTGCACACATTTCCCCCTCATGCCAAGTGCCCGGTACCTACCCATCAGCAGACCGATCCCGGAACTGTCCATAAAAACGGTCTCTGAGAAATCAAAAATCATATTTTTTATATAGTTATGTCCAATAATTCGGTCTGAATCTCTCCGAATCTCATCAGAAGCCGGATGATCCAGTTCCGCCGGAAGATGTACAGTCAGCACGGTTCCGGATTTTTCAAAACCTGATGTCATTCTATCATTCCCCCATTTTTGATTTTTTATTCCATTTCTCATGACCAAAGGGTAAAAAAAGAGGAATGCGCCAACGCACATTCCCCTTATCCGAGGTTTCTCCTCTGTATGAGTTATGATCTTTTTTATTCTGTATAACCTCCATCGTAAGAGGAATCCTCATCTCCTCCGTCACTGTAGCTGCTGTCTTCTCCGGAATCTCCGTCAGGGCTCTGTGCATCTTCTCCCGCCGAAGCTGCGGCATCCGCTCCAGCTTCAGCTGTTCCATCTGTGCTGCTGTCAGCACTGGACGTTCCGCCAGAAGCTCCGCTCTCGATCCCGCTTACACCGGTCTTTCCGCTGATAGTACTGTAAATCCCCTTTGCAGAATCTGACAGTGTATCCACATATACCTTCTGTAGTTCCAGCGCCGCTGTATCCAAATCCTCCTGCTGCATGGCAGTATATGCATTAAACAAAGCCTCATAGCTCTGACTGCGTTTCTGCTCTTCCTCTGCCTGCTTGGCAACTGCATCTGCCGTATCACTGGACTGGGCAGCTTCTCCCTGAGCTTTGGTAAGCTCCACGCTCTGGCTGGAAAGAGAATCACTGTACTGTATGATCTGCTGATTGGCCTGCCTGTAAATATCCTGTTTCACAGCCGGCAGTACAAGGAGCCAGAATGCTGCCGCCCCTGCCGCAAATCCAAGTACCGTGGTAAAGAAAAGTGATATCTTTGATCTTTCTTTATAAGACGACGGCCTTACAACGATTTCTCCTGAAATATTATCATTCTCATTTTTTTCATTTCCAAACAAGCCCTTACGCCGTTTTTCCATCTTTGTGGTAACACCCGTCTGCTCGTCAACTTCACGCAGGAAACGAAGTGTGGTGGTATTGGTCTTGTCGATCCTGGCTGCTTTTTTCAGGGTTCTTCTCGCCTTATTCCACTCCTGATTCTTCATCTGGATCAGAGCAAGAAGATGATACCCCTTGATCAGCTTGGGATTCTGGGACAGGATCTTTTTCAGGCGGATGGCCGCCATATCCTCATGGCCTTCCCTACACATGGCGAGGGCATTGTTATATTTCTTGATGCTTTCGTTGATTGTTTCCAGTTTGTTCTGGTTTGCCTGAAGCCTGGCAATATATTCTGAAGCCAGATTTCGGTTCTTCTGGATATTCTTGCTGATGACCCACTCACTCAGTGCGGCAACCACCTCACCGGTCTCAAAATATACAAGACCAAGAAGATTTCTTGCACGGATATTCCGTTTGTCATAAGCAAGACTTTGCTTCAGACAGCTGATCGCCCCGGACAGATCCCGGATGCTGGCTTTTTCCAGCCCCTGATTATAATAAAGCTTGGAAAGATAATCCACCTTCTTCTGGATCAGTACATTGGCTCCACAGTGCGGACAATAATCCAGATCTGTATCCGTCAGGAACGCTCCACAGTTTATGCAGTTCATCCACTTCTCCTTATCTTACACGTCTGTTGCTCTTGACCTCACGCAGCATCTCCTGGAGTACATCCATGATATCTGTGATCTCCCGGTCATAAATGACACCTTCTACATCTGCCACATCCAGACATGGTTCAAATTTCTTCAGTTCCTCTTCGTAATCGATCATAATTTTTTCCTCCTGATCACAGCCTTGATCTCACCGACCAGATAAAGGGATCCTACACAGAATAGCATTCCATCCTCACCTTTTTCCTTTACTGCCCGTTCAAAAGCTGCTGGAACATCCTCTATTGCTTCCACTTCCGGTACTCCGTCTTCACGAAAGATCTCCGCAAGCTCTTCTACCGGAACTTTACGGTATCCGCCTACCTGTGTGACGATCACATGTCGAAAACGGATCCTGCTACAGATCGTGCGGATCATATCCGTATAGTCCTTGTCATCCACTGCGGAAAACAGCAGAGTCAGAGGAAATTCCTTCTGGAAATGTTCTGCTGTCTCTACAAACTTCTCAACACCGTCTTCGTTATGTGCGCCATCCACGATCACCCCCGGAAGAACCGTTTCCATCCTTCCCTGCCAGCGTGTTTTTGCCATACCAGCCTTCAGAGCCTCCAGAGATACCGGAATCTGATCTTCCAGTACCTGAATGGTTTTCACCGCAAGCGCTGCATTCATAACCTGATAACGGGCGATAAACGGTATATCAAATACGGTATCGCCATATGTCTCGTCCTTAAGAGAAAACCGGATTCCGTCCTTTGTGATCTTATGGATCTCTGTGTCTTCCCGTTTCAGCTCATAATATGGACATCCCAGCTTCTCTGCATGCTCACGCATCACTCCGGCCGCATCCGGATCATTTCCATCGTAGATCACCGGAACACCCGGCACCATGATCCCTGCCTTCTCTCCTGCGATCTCGGAAACTGTATTTCCAAGATACTGCATATGATCGAGGCTGATGGATGTGATCACACAGGCTGCCGGATCCTCCACAGCAGTGGTTGCATCCAGACGTCCGCCAAGACCGGTCTCCAGTGTTACATAATCCACGCCGGCTTCTGCAAAGATCACCATTCCCATTAGAAGGAGTGTCTCAAAATAGGTGGGATGATAGCTTCCCTCTGCAACCAGCTCATCGGAAAGCTTTTTAACTTTTTCAAAAGCACGAAGGAAGGTATCGTCATCGATCACTTCCTCGTTGATCTGAAAACGCTCGTTGATCTCAACCAGATGAGGAGATGTAAAAAGTCCGCAGGAATATCCTGCTTCCCGAAGGACCGATGTGATAAAAGCACAGGTACTTCCCTTTCCGTTGGTTCCTGCCACATGGATCACACGGAATTTCCTCTGCGGATCTCCAAGTCTTCTTAAGCATTCTCTGGTATGGTCCAGGCTGTTCTTAGTAGTAAATCTCGGTATATCTTCAATATACGCAACTGCTTCTTCGTAATTCATAAAAAAAACCATCACTTATCTATAATGTATTCGTAAAGAACTTTTGGGGAGAAAAGCTTCTCCCCTCCTGTTCGTTACGATACCATTATATAATAGTGGTGGAAGATGTCCAGTCCTAATCGTAATATTTTATCCGACATTTTTTGTATCGGAGTATCTTTTCTATGCCATTTACTGGTTGTCTGTACTGTTTTCTTCACCGGAATCTTCTGTGGATTCCGTTTCTGACGCTGTATCCGTTTCCTCCATTGACCCTGTATCAGAACTGCTCTTTTCACTGTCAAGCTTCCACTTGCTGTCAGCGAGCAGCGCATAAACCGCCCGGTCATGGCTCTTTGTCATGGCCTTTCTTGTGGAACTGTTACTTCGCTGCACTACCGAGAGCCGGTCAAAATCATCCAGTTCCTTTCCGGTAATGATCAGCTTGGTAGGATTCACGTAAACCGTATCATACCATTCTCCGTTGATCTTCACCTGGCTGGACGGCGTAAAGTTTGTTCCCTGGATATAATAGGTGTGATCCGTCTCAGACACAACCTGAATGGAATCCAGCGTGGTATCATAGATTCCCATACGCATCTTTGTCCGCTCAAAAGGATTCGCTCCGTCATATGTATACTGCTTTCCGTAGAGAAGATCGTACTGCAGGGTCTCCAGATCCACCTGATAATTTTTGGTGTTTCTTCTTGCCTGATGATACTTGAAAACATTTCCCTCATGGATACCTACACGGTCCATAACCTCTGCTGCCATCTGGTATGCCGCAAGATTTTCTTTCTTTTTCTTAAGTCCGAAATTATCCCACATCACATACTCTGTCTGGAACAGATATTTATTCTCCACATCCTCCACGGTCAGTCCCATGGTCGGCAGATGATCACCATACATGACCAGTACCACATCCTCCGGGTAATCTGCCAGCCTGTCAGTCAGCTCTTTGACAAAATTATCCATCTCATGGATCTGATTTACATAATACTCCCACTTATTATTCAGCTCGTCAGTAGGTGCCCCGGAAACTGTGATCTCCGGATTTTCCAGTACCGGTTCTGAAGGATAATCTCCATGTCCCTGTACGGAAATAGTATATACATAATCAGGCCCTTCTGTAGAATCCAGACACTTGACGATCTCATCGGTGAGGACACTGTCCTTGGTCCAGCCCAACGGGTTCTTCTGGTTTTCATCCTTCATATACTCTGCCGAAGTGAAGGTATCAAATCCCAGATTCGGAAAAATACTTCTTCTTCCGTAGAAATTCGCCTCATTATTATGTACTGCATGAGCAGTATAGCCCAGATTCTTCAGAACATACGGTGCGCTCTCACAGGTAGTTTCCTTAAGGATACTCTTGTAAGGATACTCTCCCGGTCCAAAATAATGAAGGCTCATTCCGGTAATGGATTCAAACTCAGTATTTGCGGTTCCGGCTCCTACGGAAGGTACCTTATAATATCCGGAGGAATACTCCTTCATCAGCTTTCTGAAATTCGGGATAGGATCTTCTGACAGCTCCAGATAATTTACCAGCGTAGGATCAAAAAAGGACTCCAGCTGTAAAAACAGAATATTCGGATGACTGCCTTCTTTCGTTTCCGGAAGATTTTCTTCCGACTTCTCGATCCTTTTGATCTCGCTTTTGGAATAGTCTCTCGGGGCACTGATTCCGGTATTAAAGATCGTCGTTGCCAGACAGTAAGGATATCCGTAATCCTCATAAGCTATGGCAATGTTTCCAAAATAATTGGAAAGAACTCTTTTTTCCAGAGCAAGCTGTGTGATTCCTCCAAATGCAAGGACCCCAACCAGGACCAGCGGAATATTCACCTTATATTTCAGCTTGCCTCTGTACTTCGGCGACCTTATCAGGATGATCAGAAGGATCAGAACCGCAATTCCCAGAAGAACTGCACCTATGGTCATCTGGGTATGGGTCAGATATTTTTTTGCAATACTGAGACCATCTGTCAGATTCTTCACATCCGGTCCTGTAAACGGTGTGACACGGTTGAGAAGAAGCACACCGTTTACGATTCCCAGAAACAGCCATAAGCTACCCACAAAGATACGCCAGAAAATTCTCTTTCGGAAGAGATAAACAATCAGCATCGTTGTAAAGATAAACGCTGCATTATAAGCAAATACAAGCGGCTTTGTGGTCATGTAGGTCCACGCCTCTGTGAACGAGTGCCTGCATATGGCCTCGATCACAAAGTACAGGACTGCACAGCCCAGAGCCTGAAGTATCAGCGAAATCTTATTGAAAAAGTTACACCACTTCATTAAAACACTCCTTCGTTATTTCACCATCTGTGTTAACTGCAGGTTCACTTTCTCTTTCATCTCTTTGTATTTCTCAAGTTTCTCCTTCTCTGCCTCTACCTTGGCTGCTGGTGCCTTGTTCACAAAATTCGGATTGTTCAGCATTCCCTCGCAGCGTGCGATCTCTTTTGTAAGACGCTCCTGCTCTTTTGTGAGACGTTCGATCTCCTTTTCACGGTCGATCAGATCCTCCAGCGGCAGATAAACCACACCGTCTGCCACAACGATGGATACCGCATCCTCACCGATTCCGTTCTTATCTTGCTGTACGTGGATCTCTTTTGCAAACGCAAGGTTTGTAAAGGATTTCTTGCAGGACTCAAAACGTGCACAGCACTCTGCATCCTTGCCTACGATGTAGATATTGGTCTTTCTGTTCTGCGGTACGTTCATCTCGTTTCTGGTGTTACGGATTCCACGTACAACCTCCTGGAAGCTTGAAACTGCTTTCTCAGCATCTGCAAAATCCATCTCGTCTTTGTATACCGGCCAGTCGGAGATCATGATGGACTCTTCCTCCGGAAGCAGTGTGCAGTAGATCTCTTCTGTGATAAACGGCATGAACGGATGAAGAAGCTTCAGTCCCTGTGTCAGCGCAGTGCGGAGTGTCCACAGTGCATCGTTTGCTGCTGCCGGGTTTTCCTCTGCCTTCCACAGTCTTACCTTTGCCATCTCGATATACCAGTCACAGAGCTCATCCCACAGGAAATCATAGACCTTCTGTACGGCAATTCCAAGCTCATATTTATCCATATTCTCAGTAACATCACGGATCACTGTGTTCAGTCTGGAAAGGATCCATTTATCCTCGTTGCACAGTGCGTTCAGGTCTTCCGGCGCTGTTACTGTCTTGCCCTCCAGGTTCATCATAATGAAACGGGAAGCATTCCAGATCTTATTTGCAAAGTTACGGCTGGATTCTACACGCTCCCAGTAGAAACGCATATCATTTCCAGGTGCATTACCTGTCATCAGTGTCAGACGAAGGGCATCTGCGCCGTATTTGTCGATAACCTCCAGCGGATCGATACCGTTTCCAAGAGACTTACTCATCTTACGTCCCTGTGAGTCACGTACCAGACCGTGGATCAGTACATGGTGGAACGGTGTCTCACCGGTCTGCTCCAGTGCGGAGAATACCATACGGATAACCCAGAAGAAGATGATATCATATCCGGTTACCAGAACATCTGTAGGATAGAAATACTCAAGCTCCGGTGTCTTATCCGGCCATCCAAGTGTGGAGAACGGCCACAGTGCGGAACTGAACCAGGTATCCAGAGTGTCCTCATCCTGATGCATATGTGTGCATCCGCATTTCGGGCATTTCTCCGGCATCTCTCTTCCAACCACCATCTCACCGCACTCATCGCAGTAATAAGCCGGGATCCTGTGTCCCCACCAAAGCTGACGGGAAATACACCAGTCACGGATATTCTCCAGCCAGTGCAGGTAAGTCTTGTCAAAACGTGCCGGAACAAACTGAAGGTTTCCGTCGTCCAGAGTTTTGATAGCAGCTTTTGCCATTTCGTCCATTTTTACAAACCACTGTGGTTTGATCATCGGCTCTACCGTTGTACCGCAGCGGTCATGGGTACCAACACTGTGGCTGTGCGGAACAACCTTTACAAGAAGTCCCTGCTCCTTCAGGTCCTCTACCATGGCCTTACGTGCCTCGTAGCGGTCCATACCTGCATATTTTCCGCCAAGGCTGTTGATGGTAGCATCATCATTTAAGATGTTGATCTCCTCAAGGTTATGACGGCGTCCAACCTCAAAGTCGTTAGGGTCGTGTGCCGGTGTGATCTTAACGCAGCCTGTTCCGAATTCCTTGTCAACATACTCATCGGCAATAACCGGGATCTCTCTGTCTGTAAGAGGAAGCTTCAGCATCTTTCCTACAAGGTCTTTATATCTTTCATCCTCCGGGTTTACAGCAACTGCTGTATCGCCGAGAAGTGTCTCCGGACGAGTGGTCGCAATCTCAACAAAACGTCCTTCCTCACCTACGATGGGATAATTGATGTGCCAGAAAAATCCGTCCTGGTCCTCATGTACAACCTCTGCATCAGAAATAGAGGTCTGGCATACCGGACACCAGTTGATGATCCTGGAGCCTTTGTAGATATAGCCTTTCTCATAAAGGCGGATAAATACTTCCTGAACAGCCTTGGAGCAGCCCTCATCCATGGTAAAGCGCTCACGCTCCCAGTCTGCAGATGCTCCCAGCTTTTTCAACTGATTGATGATCTTTCCGCCGTACTCCTCTTTCCATGCCCAGGCATGTTTCATAAATTCGTCACGGCCGATCTCGTTCTTATCAATCCCTTCCTTACGAAGCTTCTCTGTTACCTTAACCTCTGTAGCGATGGCTGCATGGTCAGTTCCCGGCTGCCAGAGAGCCTCATAGCCCTGCATTCTTTTGAAACGGATCAGGATATCCTGCATGGTCTCATCCAGTGCATGTCCCATATGCAGCTGTCCGGTTACATTGGGCGGCGGCATTACAATTGTAAAAGGTTTTTTATCCGGATTAACTTTTGCATGGAAGTATCCGTTATCCATCCATTTTTTGTACAGACGATCCTCAATACCCTTGGGATCATAAGTCTTTGCAAGTTCTTTACTCATGTTTTCCTCCTGAATCTTTCTGATTATAGGAACCTTAAAATGCTCCTGTTCTCTGCAAGAAAAAACACGCCCTCCACACAAAAGCCAATAACTAATGTGCGAAGGGCGATCATTCTCGCGGTACCACCTTCATTATCCGGAAAAAACATCTGTTATTCCCGTCTATCTCTTGTCCCTTAACGCGGGGTACGTGAAAACCTACACAGCAGCATCTGCATCTGTTCTGCATTTCTGCTTTCAGTTTCCCGGCTCCTAAGCTACCTTCTGCAGTCCTCCATCTGAAAATGCCTTTCAGCCTGCGCTTCTCTTGCGTCTGTGCATTTCTCTCTGTCAGCGTAGATCTGCATACTCCTCTTATTCAACACCTTTGCCATGTTCCTACTATAATGAAATTTTCTTTTTTTGTCAAGACAGAGGCCTTATTTCAAAACTAAAAATCAAAATAAAAAAGAATATCTCCACCGGTTATTTTTTCCAATGGAGATATTTTTTTATCTATCTTTCTTTTATTGTTTTGTACTCCTTCTCAATGCCTGCGATCAGTGTTTTCATTGTATATTCCAGAATTTCATTTCCGAATGCTTCCGATGATTCTCGGACCGGATGACGTCCTGCAATACCGATCAGATTACTCTCATCTTCTTTTACCTGTCCAAAGTCAACCAGTTCCGGCCGAACAGCCATTACAATAGATGTCTCATTTGCTCCGGCATGATCATTCTGATATTTCAGTCTCTCATCATCCGCATAGGTCCATGCTGTCATAATGCACAGTCCGTATTTTTCTTCTGCCTCTTCCTTCATTTCCTGAAATGCATTTGTTGACGGACCGTGTCCATGTCCCACAACGATGCGGACTCCTGCTCTGGAAAGCTGTGCAAAAATACTGCGCAACAGATCCTGAAACAGTCCCTTTTCCATCCAGTAAGCACTGCCCTTCATCTGCTGGGCACAATAAGTATTCAGTGCGCCCTCTGTATTGATATCCATTCCATAAAATACAGTTCCCCGATCATCAAATAAACGGTCAGGTCCCATGAACAGCATCGGAAGCACTACACCACCGACCTTTTCTGCCACCCGGACAAACAGTTCTTTTGACTGGATCCCGTCAGCTCCAAGAGGCATATGCGGACCATGCCATTCCAGTGTGCCAAGTGGCAGATAGGCAACCGGCATCTCCTTTATCCTCTGTACACATTCTTCCGGAAGTAATTCCTCGTATAATACTTTTTTCATGCTCGTCTCCTCCTTATCCTTTTACCGCTCCGGCAATTACTCCCTGTATGATCCATTTCTGGCAGACCATATAGAAAATAACGATTGGTATGATCGCCAACACCAGCATAGCCATCATAAGTCCCAGATCGATAGAGCCATATCCTCCTCTAAGATACTGGATCGCTACAGAGATCGTTTTGTATTCAGAGCCAATTACAAGATATGGAAGCAGATAGTCGTTCCAGATCCACATGGCATTCAGGATCGCAACTGTCATGACGGTAGGACGTATCACAGGAAGCACGACATTAAAGTAGATTTTCATAATAGAACAACCATCGATCATTGCCGCTTCTTCCAAAGAAACCGGGATTGATTTGATAAAACCTGTAAACATAAACACTGACAAGCCGGCGCCAAATCCTACATAGATAAACACAATGCCGATCAGATTGTCCAGCTTAAACATATTTGACACTTTAACAAGAGTAAACATAACCATCTGGAACGGTACGATCATTGCAAAAGCGAACAGATAATACAGTACCTTTGTAAAATGACTTTTTACACGTACCAGATACCATGCTGTCATCGAAGTCAGCAGAACAATAAGGACCACAGATGCTACAGTTATAAATAAAGTAATAAAAAATGCCTGTATAAAACCAGTCTTGATCAGACCCTCTCCATAATTCGCCATTTTTACAAAGGAGTCAGCATTAGGAAGTGCAAACGGTGTACTGTTGATATACAGCTTGCTCTTAAAGGAATTCATAAATACAATAATGATCGGGGCAATAAATAAAACCGAGATCACTGTAAGAATTACGATCATTGCTATTTCGCTTTTCTTGTTTTTCATCAGCTTTCAACCTCCTTACGCCGTGTGACAACAAGCTGCGTTACTGAGATTGCAGCTACGATCAGCAAGAACAGCACCGCTTTTGCCTGTCCTATTCCCTCATATCCCATCCTGTTGTAGAATGAATTATAGATGTCCAGTGCAACCAGCGAAGTTGATTTTCCCGGAAGTCCTGCTGTCAGAGCAAGGTTTAAGTCGAACATTTTAAATGCATTTGTCGTTGTCATAAACAGACAGATCGTAATTGCAGGCATGATCAGAGGCAGGATGATCTTTGTAACCATCTGTCTCCGGTTTACTCCATCGATAAGAGCCGCTTCCTTTACATCCTCTGAAATATTCTGGATAGCCGCAATGTAAATAACCATCATATATCCGATCATCTGCCAGTTCATGGCGATCACCATTCCCCAGAATCCGTATGAGGCCTTCACAGTAAGCGTTGTTTTGAAAAAAGCAAGAACACCATTGATGATCAGCTGCCAGATATAACCAAGTACGATTCCGCCCAGGAGATTTGGCATAAATATAACTGTTCGAAAAATATTTGTTCCACGGAGCTTTCTCGACAGCACATAGGCCAGTGCAAAAGCGATCAGATTGATAGTCACAAGATTTACAAGCACAAATTTAACGGTAAACCAGAGAGAAGCCAGGAAATCCTTATCCTGGAATGCAACTATATAATTGCTCAGTCCAACCCACTGTGCATCTGCCACAGTCGTAAATTTAGTAAATGAAAGATAAATTCCCAGTATAAATGGAATAATAAATGCAACTGTAAATGCGATCAGTGTTGGCAGTACCAATATCACAAATCTCTTTTTAAAAGCTTTTTCCATCTTTTACAAACCCTCTCTTTTATTACACAGGGCAGAAACATTTCTGTCTCTGCCCATGCTCTTCTACTATTGTGCGATCAGAGCTTTCTCCGATGCCCAGCAGTCGATTGTCTTCTTCACTACATCATCCCATTCCATACTTCCCTGTGCATACTCAAGAAGATAGCTTCCAAGCTGGTTTTTAAATTCCTGGCTCGGGAATGTTGCAAAATCCCAGTTGACCGTGTATAAAGAATCATCGTTCATATAAGTCAGCATATCCTGTACAAGCGGGTTATCCGGTCTTTCATCCTCTCCAAATGTGGTAAACGGAGGAATCATTCCAAGGATTCCATTACAGTATGCTTTTCCGCTGTCACTGTTGAACAGCCACTCAAGGAACTTCTGAGAAGCTTTCTGGTCAGCTTCATTAGCCTTGCTGTTTACACAGATATAGTTTTCTGTTCCAACACAGAGTCCCTGTTTTTCTTCTCCCTCTACTCCTGTGTAGATTGGAAGGAACTTAATATCATCCTCTTTGACTACGTTTCCATCCAGGTCATAGATCATTGCCCATCCCCAGTTTCCATTCTGGATCATAGCCACATCGCCCATTGCAAATTCTGCCATGGATTCCTCAACATTTTTAGCACCGACCATAGTTGGCTCTGTACATGAATTGTTCAGATAAAGATCAAAAATATTTTTGAAATTCTTATTGTATGTAAATTTGATCTCATCCAGATTATCTACGTCATCATCTTTATACTCATAGTAGATCGGAAGATTCATAAGATGTGTCTGCCAGCGCCAGTCTTCTCCAGGAGCAAATGAAGTAGATCCGAAAACTCCCTGGATTCCAAGATCATCTTTATGCTTTGTCATATCCTCTACTACAGTTTTAAGTGTGTCGAAATTTTTGATCTCTTTTGTATCTGAAATATCAACGGCTTTATCCGGAAGTGCAAAATACTTCTTCATAATTGCATCATTGTAGATGATTCCATATCCTTCTACCGCATACGGTATAGCATATACGCCATCTCCGTCTGTGATCGCCATATCTTTGTCAGTCAGCCATTCATAAATCTGGGAATCCTTCAGATCAGCACAGTAATCTTTCCAGGTCTGATAGCCGATCGGTCCGTTAACATTGAAAAGTGTCGGCATTTCTTTTTTGGAAAGCTCGGATTTTAATGTCTGCTCATAGGTTCCGCTTCCTGCCGTAACTACTTTCATATTGATTCCGGTTTCTTTTGTAAAGCTTCCTGCTACTTCTTCCCATTCAGCGGAAAGCTCAGATTTAAAATTCAGGAAATATACAGAGCCTGTATCTTCTTCGTCTGTATCTTTTTTGGCTGTATCTTCCTTGACGGTATCTTCTTTGGCGGTGTCTCCTCCGGAATTGCCAGTATTTCCGGCTGTTCCGCATCCTGCAAGAGTCAGCAGTGACATTGATGCCGCAATACCAGCGGCAATTAATTTTTTCGCTTTCATATTTTTCCTCCTATTTTTCATAATGACCAGGAATCCCCACACTGTCACGGATCTGCAGCAGATATTCATTTTCCTTTTCATCACATGGTCTCTCGACTCCATCCTGTAGATACAGCATGCCGTTTATGATACTTTTTGCCTGATATTCTACCGGCTGACTGATCGTAGACAGTGAGGGCGTTATGCGTTCCGAAAACGGAATACCGTCAAACGAAACTACAGATACGTCCTCCGGAATTCTGTAACCATGCTTCATGATCCAGGACATTACCTCTATCGCAACTTCATCGCTAAAACAAAACAATGCCGTTGGCAGCTTCTGAGGTACAAATATCTTCTCTATCACAGAAATCAGACTGCTTTTTTCATAGTCTCCATGGATCTGACCGATCAGGGACTCTTCTTGATCCAGCTGCATCTGCTTTACAGCTCTTAAAAATCCCCGTTTCCTTGCAATAAGGAAGCTGTCGTCCATTTCGTCAATGCAAAAGATGCCCCCTATCCTTCTGTGGCCAAGCTGGGCAAGATAGCATATGGTCTCATAGACAGAGCTTTCATTTTTTTCCATGATATTCAAACGCATTTCCGGTGACTGCATATGACAGACTTTAATCCTAAAATGTTCTTTTATATACGCTTCCTCTTCCCGTGAGAGCAGAAAAAGGCTAAAGCAGACTTCGATTCCTCTGATCTCCAGTTCTCTTAATGCTTCCAGTTTTTCCTCAAATCCTGAATTGCAATAACGGATAATACAGCCATATCCCATCTTACATGCAAACTCATTCAGATACCGAAACAACAGAAGCTGATACTGATTAATGTAGTTTGTCATTATAAAGCCGAACAGTTTTGACTTCTTACCAGCCAGATACTGTGCGTGAACGCTGGGATTATAATTGTACTTTCTGATGGTATCTACCACTCTTTTCTGCAGCTTCTCGCTGACTGGTTTGGAACGGTTGATAACACGGGAAACTGTAGCGATCGAACACCCGCTTTTTTTCGCGATAAATTTAATATCTATATTTGCCATATTTAAAATTCCTCCGGAAGAATTCTATGGTTACATCTTACAGGAAAACGTTTACATTTCAATTGTGAAATACTTACAAAATTAGCTTCAGGCAGATCATGGTCATCCCAGTCTTTCAGGATATTCATTACAAAACTGCCTGCATACAGGGAAATATGTAAAATTCCTGTATGCAGACAGTCTTATCATTTCATTATTTTATTCCACGCTCTTCAGTGACTCTACCATATTGATCTTTTTCAGCTTAAAATGCATCACCATATTTACAAACATGGAGAACCCAAAGGTAATGATTCCACTATAAACAAAGCTTATTGGCTTGATATTTCTTCCGAACATCACCGCATCTACCTCAACGGTTGTGATCACATACCGGTGAAGGAGGATTCCAAACACTGCGCCTGCCAGAATCCCTATGAAGGACAGCAGGATATTTTCCCGAAATACATACTGGGAAACCTCGCCATCATAAAATCCCAGGACCTTCAATGTTGCAAGCTCTCTCTGCCGCTCTGTGATATTGATGTTGTTCAGATTATACAGTACCACAAATGCCAGCATTCCGGCAGAAATGATCAGGACCCAGATCACCGCTCCGAGGGATCCCAGCATTCGCTCTACCTGACCTGCTGTGCTGCTTGTATAGCTGATACTTAAAGCTGCCGGATATTTCAGGATCGCATTTCCAAGAGTTTCCAGATCACTCTCTGCATCCTCTTTCATAGTATATACTGTACTTGAATACTTCGGTTTCTCCCCGAATGTTTTTTCATAGCAGGATGGGGTCATGTAAACGTAATGTCCCATATAGTTCTCTGTGACAGCAGTGATCTTTACTTTATACTTTCTGTTGTCTTTCTCCAGGGTGATCTTGTCTCCTGCTTTCACACCGATAAGAGAAGCCGTTTTTTCACAGATCACCGCTCCATCATCGGTAAGCTCATACTGCTCGTGGGACTTTCTGTCACGTAATGTTACATCCTCTTTAAAATTTTCCGTATTTTCCGGAACATACACATAGATACTGACACTTCCCTTTTCTTTTGGTGCCGTCATCTTGGTGAGCTGCACACGGGTATAGTGATCGATCTCGCTGTTTCCGTCCAGAAATTTCAGAAGATCCTTTTCCTGGCTGTCTGTGGCATCCTCATCATTGATCACCATGGCATCATAGTGCTGGATCTGGTCATATTGGAGAATCGCAATATCCATAATGGAGTCATAAAGTCCGAATCCTACAAGCATCAATCCCATGCTTCCTGCAATTCCGAAAATGGTCATAAAAAGACGCTTTTTATAACGGAAGAGATTTCGCATGGACGATTTCCAGGAAAAGCTCAGATGCTTCCAGATAAAGCTGATCCGTTCAATAAGGATCCGTTTTCCTTCTTTCGGTGCAGGCGGACGCATCAGAGATGCCGGTGTTTCTGCCAGGGTTTTTGCGCAGGAAAACAGTGTAGCGCCCATAGTACAGATCACCGCTGCCCCGGAAGCGATCAGTGCATATTGTAACTCATAATCCAGCTGCATGTGATCGCCAATATTCCAGTACATGATTCCATACGCCTGGATAATGATAAACGGAAGAACCTTTTCTCCGAAAAGTACTCCTACGATACTTCCGCCTACTGTAGCCAGAAATGCGTAGCTGAGATACTTGGATGCAATGGATGCTTTTCCGTATCCCAGCGCTTTCATGGTTCCGATCTGGGTTCGCTGTTCCTCCACCATTCGTGTCATCGTGGTAAGACTGATCAGAGCCGCTACAAGGAAGAATATCATCGGGAAAACCTTTCCGATGTTTTTCAGTCGCTCTGCGTTATCACCAAAATCCGAATATTCCGGAAGGTCATTGCGGTCCGTGATGATCCACTCCGGTGTTTCAATATCATCCACCTCTTTCTGGGCATCCTCGATCTTCTGCTGGGCTTCCGCAATTTTGTCATCGGCTTCTTTTTTGCCGTCCTGATATTCTTTCTTTCCATCGGAAAGCTTCTTTTTGGCGTCCTCCAGGTCTTTTTTGGCGTCTTTTAATTTCTGTTCATTTTCCCGGATCTCTTTTTCACCATCCAGAAGCTTCTGTTCATTTGCATCCAGTTCTGCCTGACTGCTGGTAAGCTTTTCTGTATTGGCCTGGATCTCTGCCTGACCGGCATTTAACTGGGCCTGTTTTTCCTCCAGCTGCTGCCGCCCTGAGCTGAGCTGGGCTCTGGCCGAATCCAGCTGGCTCTGGCCATCATCCAGAGTTGCCTGGTTTGCCGCAATTTCTTCTTTTGCCGCGGAAAGCTCTGCTTTCTTTGTTTCCAGTTCTTTTTTCCCTTTATCCAGTTCTTCCTGGCCTTCGTTCAGCTGTGCCTCTGTCCTGGAAAGTGTCTCTTCCTGTTCTTTGATCTGGCTGAAGCCCTCATTGATCTGACCTAGGCTGCTCTCCAGTTCAGCTCTTGTCTGGGCCAGCTCTGATTTTTTTGCAGTAAGCTCTGCCTGCGCCCCGTCGATCTGGGCCTGACCGGCATTTATCTGTTCTTCCATTGCACTGATCTGACCATTTAAAGTCTGGATCTGCGTGGAAAGCTCCGCTAGCTCTTCCTCGGTTTTTCCTGCTTCCGCACCGGCGTCATACTTCGCCTGCAGCTCCGCCGCCTGACTGCTTAATGCCTCTTTCTGGCTGGTCAATTCATCCAGCTGTGCCTGCTGCCCGGAAAGGGCTTCTTCACTGGAATTGATCTGGGATTCGCCCTCGGAAACCTGTACAAGTCCTGCCTCACACTGTTCTTTCTGACCGGTGAGAGCAGTCTTTGTTTCTTTGATCGTATTCTTTCCCGTTTCCAACTGTTCTCTTCCACTGTCAAGCTCAGCCTGTTTGCTTTCCAGTGTTTTTTCCGCTTCCCGGAGCTGGGCCTCGCCGTCACTTACCTGCTGTTTTGCGGCAGTCAGCTGTTCATATCCGGCAGTCAGCTCTGACTGCTTCTCATTTATCTGTGCTTCGGAGTCAGCAAGCTGGGATCTGGCAGCATTTAACTGGGACAGACCGTCTTCCACCTGCTGTTTTGCGCTGTTAAGCTGAGACCATCCATCTTCAATCTGCTTTCTTCCGTCAGCAAGCTGCTGTTTTCCATCGGTCAGCTCCTTTTTTGCATCACTGAGCTGCTGTTTTCCATCTTCGTACTCTTTTTTTCCATCCTCATACTTCTTCTTCCCATCATCCAGCTTTTTCTTCGCGTCGCCAAGCTTTTCCTCGGATTCCTTCTTTCCGTCCTCAAGCTCTTTTCTGGCATCATCCAGTTTTTCATTGGCTTCTGCGACGATCTCCTCGTAGCGCAGGCTGCACTGTTCTTTTTCGATACCTTCCACGCGTTTCCGGATCTTTTTGATAAGATTGTCGTAGGCATCGGTATAGCTGATCACATCCCCGGATTCATGAACCATAATATAGATCTGGGTAAAAGCTTCCTGTTCAAAATCCTCTGGAAGAATGTATCCGAAGCCGCTGACCTCACCCGATCCAAGAGTCGTATTTCCTCTGTTAAATGAAATATAAAGAGGGCTGCTTCCGATTCCCACAACTGTATAGGTTGTTTTTTTCAGAAGCTCACTGTCTCCATCCTCACTGACAGATATGGTATCCCCGATTTTATACCCCCGATTCTTTGCAAATGGCTTGTCGAGAAAAATCTCACCGCTTTTTTTCGGTATCCTTCCTTCATCTGCTGTGAGCAGATTAAAATTGCTGCTGATGGCTTCCAGATGAAGAACCTTCCTGGCATCGTCCTCTCCACTCATAACATCCGTAGAGTAACCGCCCTCAGCCAGTTCCACACCGTCAATATCCGATACCGCTTTTACATCACGCTGCGTCAGTCCCAGTGTTCCCTGGATCTTCAGATCCATCAGCTTTGCTGCTTCATAATAAGCATCTCCTGAATATCTCATATCCGGAGAAGACGCCTGGATCCCGGAAAAAAATGCAACACCCAGTGCCACGATCAGAAAGATCGAGATAAAACGTGCTTTACTTTTCCGGATCTCCATCCAGAAATCTTTGTGTAATGCCTTCATTCCGTCACCTACCATTCAATCTCTTCCACTGGTGTGGGATGTGCATTTTCAGTCATCCTGGAAACCTTGCCGTTTTTGATCTTGATCACACGGTCGGCCATAGGTGTCAATGCAGAGTTGTGAGTAATGACAATAACCGTCATGCCCCGTTCCCTGCAGGTATCCTGAAGGAGCTTCAGGATTGCCTTGCCGGTCTGATAATCCAACGCTCCTGTAGGTTCATCACAGAGCAGAAGCTTTGGATTCTTCGCCAGCGCTCTGGCTATGGAAACTCTCTGCTGCTCACCGCCGGATAACTGTGCCGGAAAATTGGTCAGTCTCTCCCTCAGCCCTACTTCCTCCAGAACTGTCCTGGCATCCAGAGGATTCTTACAGATCTGAAGAGCAAGCTCCACATTCTCCAATGCAGTCAGATTTGGCACCAGATTATAAAACTGGAATACAAATCCAATATCCTCCCGCCGGTATCCGGTCAGCTGCCGGTCTGTATATTTTGCAATATTTTTTCCATCGATCCAGACATTGCCGGATGTGACCTTATCCATTCCGCCCAGGATATTCAGCACCGTTGTCTTTCCGGCACCGCTTGGTCCTACCACAACCACAAATTCTCCTTTTTTTATCCGGAAGCTGATCTCATCCACAGCTATGATCTTCACTTCTTTTGAGCCATAGATTTTGGATACATTCTCCAGCTTCACATAGTCTTCCGTATGCTCCATTTCCACCCCTCCTCTTTACTCTCTATATGATTTCAGGGGGCTTTTATCTGCCCCCTTTTAATTCTCTCACTCACGTATCACAGCTGTAGAAAAATGTTTTCGGCTGTGATCGAATATTATCAATAACTATATTTATAAGTATATCGGTTCTTAATTCAAAATGCAATTTCTACTTATATTTTACAAAGATTTTTCATTCCTGCGCATTTGTATTTTACATTTCTTTTCTATAATACAGACAGATAAAGGAAATCAATATTATGGCTGACTGTTGCTGACAACAGCAGAAGTATAATTCCAGCAAAACAGGAGGAATGGATTATGTATAAAGTACTGTGGAATCACTTAGATCAAAATTTAAAAAAGGCCCCTGCGCCAGCTGTTTTTCTTGCACTTTTGACAGCTGGATGGAGTGTAGCCGGAATTCTTGCAGGATTACTTGTTTGTCTGGAACTTCAGACAGAACTGATGGTGAAGCTGACTGTGATCTTATGTGCCGGTGGATACGCCGGACTGATTCCCGGTTTCTTCGGTGGGATCTTTTATCTTTACCGAATGGATCTTCGGAAACCTTCTGCCGATCCTGCAGCTGATCTGGCAGCTGAAGCGGAAAAAGCTTCTGCCGATCCTGCTTCATTGATCTATTTTCACAATAATTGACAAAAAAGCAGAACTCTGCCTGGTTGTGCAGGGTTCTGCTTTTTTTATTGAATATGTGTATTAAGTTTGATTACTTTCTTATGGAATCTTATGGAATCCGCAAGCTTTTTTGCTTCTGCTGTCAGTTCTCTTATTTTGTCAAATTCTCCTGCCTTCACAAGATCTCCTTTTACCATCCAGCTTCCGCCGCAGCAGAGGATTTTGTCACAGAAAAGATAGTCCTCAAGGTTTTTCGCATTGATCCCGCCGGTAGGCATAAAACGGATTCCTGTATAAGGAGCTGCCATAGCAGAGCATGACGCTTTGCGTGCTCAGGATGCCATGTATCTTCATCTGGTTTATAATCGTAAACGAATCCTGCTTACGGAAAAAAATTCCTGATCTGTCGGACAGCATCAGGAAAGGATGCTGTCCGATCTTCCAGAAGTCTGTCTTCAGCAAGTACATTTTTATAGGAAAAATAAGCCCTGGAAATTCATCTTTCCAGGGCTTTCTAAGAGGTGCCACCCGGATTTGAACCGGGGATAGAGGTGTTGCAGACCTTTGCCTTACCACTTGGCTATGGCACCATGCTCCCCCTGTTGGACTCGAACCAACGACACTGCGGTTAACAGCCGCATGCTCTACCGACTGAGCTAAGGAGGAATATTTAATTTAAGGATTATACCTTAAAAACTACATACATGCCTGTTGATCGTTAATCAAACTCTTGAATCAATTCTTAACCTGCGTTTCTTGGTCAAGCCCTCACCCGATTAGTAACAGTCAGCTCCATGTGTTACCACACTTCCACCTCTGCCCTATCTACCTCGTCGTCTTCAAGGGGGTTTACTTCA
>NZ_JAMOYY010000060.1:0-10487 GCF_023669475.1 Blautia sp. MB18-30
GTATAATACAACCATAAGAAGTGATAAAAAAATAACAAGTTGACCTAGCCAAACATAATAAGTTTTACTGTTGTGTTTGGCTTTTTTTATTTGATAGCCAGAGTGGGAAGTGAGGTGTCTACAATGATAATCTGTGTTATCTTTGATTTGGGAATGGCAGTGATTATGTTTTTATTTGGAATCAGTTTTGTAAAATCAAATGGAAAGGCCGCTGCATTTTTGTCTGGCTATAATATGAAATCTACGGAAGAACGAAAACAGTATGATGAAAAAGAAATGTGCAGAGTATATGGAAATCGGATGATGTGGATGGCACTGCCATTTGTAGCCGGTGCAGCCATAGATTTATTATACAGTGGAATCGGATGTTTTGCAGCGTGTGTAATATGGACCGTTCAATTTGTTTTATTGATGAAAGAACGTATGAAACGAGAAAAAATAGAAAAGAACATTTAGGCAAAAATTATATTCGAAAGAAGATATACAAGCTATCCAGGAACAGGATAATTCTCGGGAACAAGAGGAACTTTAATTACTTAAAGGAGATGACGTGAATATGAGATGTCCATATTGTGAAGGAAAAATGCGAAAGGGTCAGTTGCATGCGGTTGGCGCAGGGGCAGGACTGGAGTGGAAAGAAGGCTCTGAGAGTTTGCGGTTAAATACGGATCCAGAGTTGGCAGCAAGGATATCTGGAGACCGCATAGCTGCCTATAATTGTGATTTTTGCAGAAAGATTATTGTCTCTTACGAATATTGAGATTTTCAATTCTTTGAATTGTAATGACCGTAACGGGAAAGGATAAAAAGAGATAATAGAAAAATATCCAGAGGGCGAGGAAGGCCGGACATTTGGCTCTCTCGTATATGAGGAAGAAATGTATTCTATTGGAATTCCTACGGTTTTGTATAAGGAACTTCTGCTAATAGCAGAAGGTAAGGAAGAAAATTTACTGGAAAAACTTCTTGAAAAAATTTCTTCTAAGGAAACATATTTACTAGATATCGTTCCAGATGAGGCACTGTTATGGATGGTATAAGCAGCAGGAAATTAACATGGGGAATTTGCATCGTTGGAATTGCGATTGCGATAATAAGCTTCTTTTTCTTACCGGAGATTATTCCCGTTCACTTTGCTGGGAATGGAGTCGCAGATGACTTTGGCAATAAGATAGAAATTTTTTTAATGCCGATACTCCTTCTGGCTGTTACAATCTTGAGTGGTATAAAAAGTATAAAGTATGTTCTGATGCATTCGAAGACTTGGCTAACAGTTGGTCAATATAACCTGATGATTGATTGTGTTTTAGGAATTATATTGATCGCAGAAATTTTTATGATTTATGCTTCGTTTGTTTAAAGGCTGATCTATAAATAAAGAAGCAGATATATGGCAGTTTCTGGTTCATTGGGCAGGCTGTTTTATATCAAAGTGTGAAGAGGAGCTGGTTCATGATGAAAAAAGTAATTCCAATTATTTTATTTACGGTATCAGCAATATTGCTTTCTGCATGTGGCAGAAAAGAAGAACTGTACGAGATTCCTGACCTGTCACAGTACAAGACAGATTATGTAGGAGATTCTTCGAATGTTATAAATATTGTAAGTGGGCAAGAGTATCCGGAAGGATATTCTTATGATAGCATACAGATACAGTCTGAAACGAAGCCTTATGGATTAACAGTATTTCTAAAAGTTGAGCCGTCTGCAGTTAAGATTGAAGATGAATTGCAAGTTAATGCGGATATGACATTTGATTTGATTGGTAATTTGGAAACACTTGATTATAAAATAGCGGATAGCAAGGAAATCATTGCATCGTATGAACGGTAGATCATTCAGTGGTTAATATTTTGTCTGCTATTATGTAGTAAGAAAAATAGGAAAGCGAAATATGTATTTGGAGGACAGCAATGAGAAAATGCGAAAAGTGTGGAACAGTCATGAGAGCGGATTTAAGACTTAAAGTTAATGGCGGTGGCTATGCGATCGTTGTAGATGTAGATGAAAAACAAAAAACGACAACTATAGATGATGTTAAAGTTGCAGTCTGTCCAGAGTGTGGACATACAGAAATGTATTTAGAGGATTTAACTAAATTGAAGTAAAATTAGATATGATTGAAACAGGATAAAAAATTTTGATGGAATGCTTGTGGAGAAAATAAATATGAAAAAACTTAATTATACAGAAGATTTATTGAGAGTTATCTTCTTTTGGATAGGAACATTCTTTCTTGTTTCCGGTATCTTAAGTTTTCTTGGGATATTAAAACCAGCAGTAAACTCAGGTATTCAGAATCCAGATATGTTGGGAACTGTGTTTTCTATAACCGGGGTGCTTTTGTGTATAATAAGTGCTGCTCTTGGAATTTATACTGCAAAGCTTGATAAATTACATTTACAATTAATCGAAAATGGTACAAAAGTGAAGGGCTTGGTAGAAAAAGTATATTTGCAAAAATACACAAGATATAGAAGACAGATTCCATACAGGATACTATATAGTTTTACATATCATGATAAAGTGTATTATCATAAAAGCCGTTTGGTATGGGAAAAGCCGGATCTTAAGAAAGGCGACTTGATTACCGTATATGTAAATAATCTTGGTAAATCAACAGTTTATAATTGCAATGAAGCGGTCTGATATCTAGCCTCTATATTTCGGAAAAATACTGCACGATTTGTGGTTTACAGAAGAGCAGCTTCAAAGAATGCTGAGGATGAAAAATGCAAATCCATCAGATGTATGGAAATTCAGAGATTATTAATTGGACAAATTGAAAGCTGAAAGGAAAACTGCCTATCCGTTTTCAGCATTGGCGGATCCGTCTGCTAATAAGTGGTTTAAAAATCAAAAAACGTGGTAAGAGTATTTTCATAATTCTGTTCAATTTTGTCTATGTTTTCGAGAATCCTGTTCATGTACAAATGCAACTAAATTAGAGTATAATAAGGGAAACCATTGAAACTGGGTTTCTGTATTGGACATTCCTGTGATGGCAGGAGTGTCCTTTACATATAGCGGTAAATTCTGAAGTAGTTGGCATAGAAGTTCATGAGGTAGTTGACGTATGCTTTAAATCTTTTCATTTCGTTTTCCTCCTTTCTTTATCTTACAAGCACATTATAATATCAGAAGACGTATATTACTTGCCAAATGGGAAGAAAAAGTAGACAAAATTTGCAGGAGATTAATTGGAATGTACTGATAAGAGCATCACAGACATTTGTCTGGATGCAGGATTTGAGAGCCAAAGGACATTTAACCGGGTATCTCGTGATAGATATAAAGTAACGCCAAGGGAATATCGGAATCTTTATCGTGAACAATATATAAGTCAGACCCAGGATGAAATATCTGGAATGGAGAAATAGGATGGCATTTATAATCTGTATAGCAGCACTCATAATCATGATGTTTGTATTTACCAAAATGTTGTTAAGTTTCAGCAATAACAGCAGTGCGGCAGTTGAATCTGTTGATGCGACTGTAGTTGAAAAGAAGCAAGGAATCTATACCCATATGCAGTCTGAAGCACATGTACCTTGGTTTCGCGTTGTATTTGAGATGACAGATGGAAGTTTGATGGAATTTCAAATGCAACAGGGAGATTTTCGTGAATTGGAAAAAGGCGATCGAGGTATGCTGACTTATCAGGGAAATCGGTATATATGTTACCAAAAATATAAATTTAAAAGTGAAGCACAGGAGGAAGAAAAATGTTAAGTGAAAGCATTGCAAAACTGGTACAGTATGGGATTACAACAGGTCTGACACCGGAATGTGAAAGAAACTACACAACAAATCTTCTGCTGGATGTTTTTCATGAAGATGATTATGAAAAACCGGACAACATTGAGGAACCTGTTAATCTTGAAGAAACATTGGACGAATTGCTGGATGAAGCCGTAAAAAGAGGTCTGATTGAGGACAGTATTGTATACCGGGATTTATTTGATACCAGATTGATGAACTGTCTGATGCCACGTCCGGGTCAGGTACAAAAAGAATTCTGGGACAAATATGCAGAAAGCCCGAAGAAAGCTACTGATTATTTTTATAAGCTGAGTCAGGACAGCAATTATATCCGCAGGTATCGTGTAGAGAAGGATCAAAAGTGGAAGGTAGACAGTCCATACGGTGAGATTGATATTACCATCAATTTGTCCAAACCGGAAAAAGATCCAAAAGCAATTGCCGCGGCAAGGAATGTAAAATCCGGAAGTTATCCGAAATGTCTTCTTTGCCCGGAAAATGAAGGATATGCGGGACGTGTTAATCATCCGGCAAGGCAGAACCACAGAATTATTCCGATCACAATCAATGATACTCCTTGGGGATTCCAGTATTCTCCGTATGTGTATTACAATGAGCATTGCATTGTGTTTAACTGCCAGCATACTCCAATGAAAATCGAGAGAAATGCATTCATTAAACTGTTTGATTTTGTAAAACTGTTTCCGCATTATTTCCTTGGATCTAATGCAGACCTGCCGATCGTAGGTGGTTCGATCCTAAGCCATGATCATTTCCAGGGTGGACATTATACATTTGCAATGGCAAAAGCACCAATTGAGCAGCACGTGGTACTTCCGGGATTTGAAGATGTAGAGGCTGGAATTGTA
Organism: Blautia sp. MB18-30; assembly: GCF_023669475.1. Taxonomy (NCBI): domain Bacteria; kingdom Bacillati; phylum Bacillota; class Clostridia; order Lachnospirales; family Lachnospiraceae; genus Blautia; species Blautia sp. MB18-30. The sequence continues at coordinate 4,632 of NZ_JAMOYY010000060.1, forward strand.
AAATGGCCATTATCTGTGCTTCGTATTCGACATAAAGATTTCAACCGTTTGGTAGATCTGGCAACACATGTGCTGGAAGTATGGAGAGGCTATACCGATGAAAAAGCATTTATTTATGCTGAGACCAATGGAGAACCACATAATACAATTACACCAATTGCACGTAAAGTAGGTGATACCTACGAACTGGATCTGACATTAAGGAACAACATCACAACAGAAGAACATCCGCTGGGAGTGTACCATCCGCATGCAGAATATCATCATATTAAGAAAGAAAATATCGGTCTGATCGAAGTTATGGGACTTGCAGTTCTTCCGGCCAGATTAAAAGGTGAGATGGAACTTTTGGAAGAGTATATTCTCGAAGGCAAAGATATTTCTTCAAATGAACAGATTGAGAAACATGCAGAGTGGGTTAAGAAGTTTCTTCCGAAATATTCGGAAATCACAAAAGAAAACATCCATGGCATTCTTCAGAAAGAGATTGGAATCGTATTTACCCATGTTCTGGAAGATGCAGGAGTATACAAATGTACGACCGAGGGAAGAGAAGCATTCATGCGTTTTCTTGAAACATTATAAAAATTGAAATAAAAGGATTCTTTGGGAAATGGGAGGTAGGTGAAACCTCCCATTTTTTTTTAAGGAAGATGATGAAAATAGAATATTTTTTATAAGGTGTGAAACCTTCCTAGGCTTTTCTTTTAGATGTAAGAAGAAGTAGCAGTGGAACAAAAATAAAGATCCTCCATAGTGCAGGAATGGTGATATTGTTTCGGAATGCAAATGCACTGCCAGAAGAATCTGCCGGTATGTAAATGCGAAGATCTACAGTACAGGATGAACTTTCATCTCGTATATCTAAAGGAAGCTGAGAATGATATACTTTGCCTTCATGGGTGAATTTAACAGGCAGTGCCCAGTAATAATGACGCGGACTACCAAAATTATAAAGATAATATCCGTCTGCTTTGATTAAATTTGGATTTTCATGGTAAAGAAAATAGTTTTTATTGGCATAAAAGAATGTCCCGCCCATTAATAGAAGCCAGATCAGCACCAGTGCAGCTTTATTCAAAAAAGGACTATCAAATACTCTTTTCAAAAAATCACCTCCTGTTAGATAAGGACATTTTATCAAATGAACTAGGAAAATTCGATAGAAAGAAAAAATTTATTATTATGAGAACCGATTTGCTTGTATCTGCATCTGATTAGTGTAAAACAAACACGTGTATAATCCGGCCGGACAGAAGGAGAAAACAGAGAAGCGATTTTGTATAGAAGAAAATAAGTGAGATCTGATTAGGTGCTGTCGTGAATCAGTCAAGGATGAAAAATCCCTGACCGGTCATGGCAGCCCTTTTTTTCCTGTTTTCAGGGTTCTGTTCACAGAGAAAAAGGAAAGTGTCTGAAAGTACCCCAAAAGTGCTAAATGTGAGATAAATGATGATGCGGTGTTCCTATCCGTAAAAGAGCAGGGGAAAAATGTTTTGTAGAAATCAGCTTACTGTTTGTAAAAGAAAATGTTTTTTCCAGCAGCCTTGGTTATTTTTTATTAAATCGGAGATATTAAAATCAGACGATTTAAAAAGTTTGTCTGAATGCTGTTTATCGTTAAAAACAGGGGGCATGGATGGGAAAAAGAAAAGAGATAACCGGTAAGGATAATGGAAAGCAAAAAATGTGGATAATGATCACTGTCATCATAGTGTTCTTTGCTATGGCTGGCTATGCAGGAATGTCTTATTACTATTCAGACAGATTTTTTCGGGGAACAACGATCAATGGAATTAACTGTTCTGGAAAAACATCGGAAGAGGCAGAACAGGCGGTTGCTAAAAAAGCAGAGGATTATCTGCTGGAAGTAAAGGCAAGAAATCTGAAATCACAGAGTATCAATGGAAAATTGATCGGATATCGTTATGTTTCGGATGGCAGTATTTCCCAATATCTGGATGAACAAAAACCATATAAATGGGTTCGGGGATTTTGGAAAAAGCAAAATTATACAGCCAAGGAAAACATGACCTATGATAAAGTGAAGTTAAAAGAACAGATGGAAAAACTGGAATGTGTAAAAAAAGAGAATCAGACAGCACCAGAAGATGCTTATGTAGCTTATAAAGATTCGAAGTTTGAAATCGTACCGGAAACAGAAGGGAATACCCTGGATTTCAATGGAGCTTATCAGGCACTGTCAGAAGCGATTACTGACAAAAAAAGAACGATTGACCTGAATAGCTGTCCGGCTGTTTATGTAAAAGCGGCAGTAATGAAAGATGATCCAGATCTTAAAAATTCATTGGAAGAATGCCAAAATCTGATCCGGACCAAAATCGTATATATATTTGGAGAAGAAACGGTAACATTGGAGGGGGACGAGATCAGAAACTGGCTCATTTTTGATGAGAGAGGACGGCTGCAAAAAAATGAGGATGAACTGAGACAGTACGTGGCAGAATATGTGGCAAAGCTGGCTGCCACACATGATACCGTAAATACAGAGAGGGAATTTTGTACAACAAGCGGACGTACTGTTCAGGTGTATAGTTCCGTTTATGGATGGAAGATCGATCAGGAAAAGGAAATAGAAACCATTATGCAGGAAATGATTGCAGGAGTACAGATAAACCGGGAACCGGTATACGCTATGCGGGCAAATGCACGGGGTATGAATGATATAGGCAGCACGTATATTGAAGTGGACCTGTCTGCACAGCATTTATATTACTATCAGGATGGTTCGATCATTTTGGAATCGGATATTGTGTCAGGAGATATGCAGTATGCAGAACGGCAGACACCACCGGGAATTTTTCAACTGTATTACAAGAAAAGTCCATCTGTGCTGAAAGGAAAGATGTTGGAAAATGGGAAATATGAATATGAAAGACCAGTAACTTACTGGATGCCTTTTAATGGGGGGATTGGATTTCATGATGCTTCATGGCAGCCATACTTTGGAGGAAATCGTTTCCGAGAAGGTGGTGGATCCCATGGATGCATTAATCTTCCGGCGGACAAAGCGGCAGAACTTTATAATAGGATAGACGAAAGTGTGCCGATTGTCTGTTTTTATTAAAAATGGGCAGGATATATAGTTTTATATAGAGGTTTGTTTATAAAATGGAAGATCTTAATTGGTCTTCTGTTTTTTTATAATTATCAGCAATAGTTTCATGGAAGAAAAGTGTGTATGTTCCATCCAGATATGGAAAGAAGTCTTTGACCATTTTGACCGGCAACCGAAAAAAATCGAGATAAATGAGAACTATTCGATTGATGATGATGCAAAGGAAACCTTGCAGGAGAAAAGCAAGAGGATGCTGGTTACAGAAGCAAGCCAACGGGAAATGTAGCTGAGCGAAGTGACTTGCCTAAGTAAATTGAAATGGAAATATGGCTGATAGTGTGATATGATTTGAATGGCAAAAGATATTTTAAGGAACAGACATATTAGCGTTAAGTTTGCTAAGGAGAATAATATGGAATGGTTTGGAATTGCAGCATTATTGCTGCTACTTTGTTATTCGGCGTATCCGGGAAAAGTAAAGCGTTTGGAAACGAAAGTAAAACGGTTAGAGAAAAAGCAGAGAGGAGTGGCATATATGTCAAAGCTGATTAATGATCTTGTAGGAAAACAATGTATTATCAGATCAGAGTTCATTTTTAGTTTTGCGGGAAAAACTGAATTATCCTGCAAGATAATAGACGCAGATGATGAATGGATAAAAATTTGTTATACAGAGAAAAAAGATAAGCAGGTAGTTAAGCTGATGCGGATTGAAAATATTGAATCAATAGAAGAACAATAAGTTCTATTTTGGAAATTCAGAGGAGTAAAGAGCATGGATTATAATTTACAAAAAAATCAAAATGCAGAACAGACTTATCATTCTATTCGTAATTCTATTGTGTCTGCACAACATCGTTTAAGCACAGCGGTAAATTCTGCTATGGTAACAACTTATTGGGAAATTGGAGAACAGATTTTTAAAGCATGTGGAGAAAATGATCGCGCAGAATACGGAAAGAAATTATTGGAATATCTTTCTGAGCAGCTGACCGCAGAGTTCGGAAAAGGTTTTGATAAATCGAATCTTCGTAAGATGAGGCAGTTTTATTGCACTTTTCCAATTCGAGACACACTGTGTCCTGAATTGAGCTGGTCACATTATCGTGTCTTGATGCGTATAAATGATGAACAGGCAAGAAGATTTTATATGGAAGAATGTGCAAAAGCAGCATGGAGTGTTCGTCAACTGGAACGGCAGATCAACACGATGTATTATCAGCGTATTTTAGCAAGCCAGGATAAGATAGCGGTTGCAAATGAAATTCAAATAACAGAGCCAAAACCAGAATATGAGAAAATAGTGAAAGATCCTTATGTTATGGAATTTCTGCAGATTCAGCCTGACACACATGTATATGAAGGAGATTTGGAACAGGCATTGATTGATCATCTTCAACATTTCCTTTTGGAACTTGGAAGAGGATTTTCATTTGTAGCACGCCAGAAAAGATTTACATTGGATGGACAGGACTTTTTTATTGATCTGGTATTTTACAACTATATTTTAAAATGTTTCGTTCTCATTGACTTGAAAATGGGTAAACTGACCCATCAGGATCTAGGACAAATGCAGATGTATGTGAATTACTATACTCGTGAAATGATGAATGAAGGAGACACGCAGCCTATTGGAATTGTACTTTGTGCAGATAAGGGAGATTCTATTGTAAAATATACGCTTCCTGAAGATAATCACCAGATATTTGCATCGAAATATTTCACCTATCTGCCGTCAGAGGATGAATTGAAACGTGAATTAAATTTGAAAGAATTTTACAAAAAAGAATAAAAACGAAAATACAAAGCGGAAGTTATAGTAAAGGAGATTCACAATGAAGTTTTGGATTTTTATGTTGATTATGGATTTGCTTCTTCCATTTACGATGATTGGTTTTGGAAGATATTTTATGAAAAAGGCTCCAAAGGAAATAAATTCAGTATTTGGATATCGAACTTCGATGTCTATGAAGAATAAAGACACATGGGAATTTGCTCATAAATATTGTGGTAAAGTCTGGTATGTCTGTGGAATGGTTATGTTGCCGATAACAGTAATATTCATGCTTTTAGTAATTGGAAAAAATGAAGATTGTGTTGGGAGTATGGGAGGAATTATTTGTGGTGTTCAACTTATTCCTTTAATTGGGTCTATTCTCCCAACAGAAATAGCATTAAAAAAGAATTTTGATAAGAATGGAACAAGACGATAAAGTTTGCAGAATCAAGAAAATCGGAATTTATAGGAGAACATAGATATGAATATAGAATTAAGAAAGTGGTCGGTTGAAGATAAAGAAGTATTAATAAAAATGTGTAATTCAATTGATAGAAGTTTTTTATCTGATAGATTACCTAATCCATATACAAATGCATCTGCTGAGTGGTGGTTAACCATGGTAAAAGACAACGAAGGTAAAAAAGGTGTCTTTCGAGAGATTGTTGTTGATGGTAAAATTGTAGGAACGATATCTGTTGAACAGAAGGACGATGTGTATCGCAAGGATTCTGAAATTGGTTATTATTTATTGCAGGAAGTATATTCAAAAGGCATTATGAGTGAAGCAGTAAGACAGATTTGTGAAATTGCATTTGAAACATTAGACATTATCCGTATTACAGGGCTTGTATATGAAGCAAATATCGCATCAAGAAAAGTGTTAGAAAGAAATGGCTTTTTACTTGAAGGAAAAATGGAAAAAGCAGTTATTAAGAATAACAATATTTTTGATTTATGTATTTATGGGAAAGTAAGATAAATTTAGAATTTGAGGAGG
>NZ_JAMOYY010000061.1:0-10128 GCF_023669475.1 Blautia sp. MB18-30
AACGAACAGACGGAAAATACTTATATAAATATGTGGACGCATTTGGAAACACAAAATATGTGTATGCTTGGAGATTGACACCCACAGACCCGACACCAAAGGGAAAACGGGAAAAACCCTCACTTCGTGAACTGGAACAGCAGATAAGACGGGATATTGAGGACGGTATCGACAGCACAGGCAAGAAAATGACGCTTTGCCAACTCTACGCCAAACAGAACGCACAGAGGGCAAACGTGAAGAAAAGCACACAGAAACAACGGGAACAGCTCATGCGGTTATTGAAAGAGGACAAGTTAGGTGCTAGGAGCATTGATACGATAAAACCCTCTGACGCTAGGGAATGGGCGTTACGCATGAAAGACAAAGGCTTTTCCTATAACACCATTAACAACCATAAACGCTCGTTAAAAGCGTCATTCTATATCGCCATACAAGACGATTGTGTAAGGAAAAACCCTTTTGATTTCAAGTTGAGTGAAGTCCTAGAAAATGATACCAAAGAGAAAGTCGCATTGACAGAGGAACAGGAACAATCCCTACTCTCATTCATCAAGACGGACAATGTGTATCACAAGTATTATGATGATGTGCTGATACTGTTAAAGACTGGACTTCGTATCTCGGAACTGTGCGGACTGACAATCATGGACGTTGATTTTATCCATGAGGTTGTAGTTATCGACCACCAGTTACTAAAGAGCAAGGAACAAGGCTATTATATTGAAACGCCTAAAACAAAGAGCGGAATAAGGCAAGTGCCATTAAGCAGAGAAACGATACAAGCATTTCAACGGGTTATGAAGAAACGCTCAAAGGCAGAACCATTTGTGATAGACGGACGGAGCAATTTTCTGTTTGTCAATCATAAAGGCAAGCCGAAAGTTGCCATTGATTACAGCACTTTATTTGTCCGTATGGTAAAGAAATACAACAAGCACCACAAGGACAATCCCTTGCCACATATCACACCGCATACGCTACGCCATACATTCTGCACAAGGCTGGCAAGCAAGAACATGAACCCAAAAGATTTACAGTATATCATGGGGCATTCAAACATCAGTATCACAATGAACTGGTACGCTCATGCGTCCATAGATACCGCAAAATCAGAGGTTCAGCGTCTAATCGCATAGAAGTATTTACCACGATTTTAACCACGCTTGATAGCGAAAATATAAGAAGATAGACCTAGATATGTGAGGTTTACCACAAAAGCAAAATGCCCGTAGAGCCTATAAAATAAGGCTTTGCGGACATTTAAGAAGATATAAAAAGATAGTCAAAAAGACATATATAATTTTAAAATAAAATCATAAGTAACGTCCTCACTGTACCGTTTGCGGATCAGCTTCGGCACCTTTCTTCTGATCCTGATCATCTTCTGGTTCAGATTCATGTAATTGTATTTACCCATATTATTCGTTTCCTCCTGATTTTTTCATTTTTTATACTAAGCAGAACGCGGAAGGCTTACCTCCGGCCCTGTCCCAGTCTTTTTTAACATTTCTTCCATTTCCTCCCGGATACATCCGATACAGATCTTCTTTTTTGAAATCTCCGGAAGTTTTTCAAGGAGCCACTTCTGGGCGAAAAGCTCTGCTGCCCGCTGCGGGTTGCTTAAATATTCCAGAAACATCCGGTCAGAAAATTCCCACTTCATATCCGCAAAATGAAACTGCGGCTGATAGATCAGATCCTCCGGCCGCTTTCCTTTTTTAATAAAACGGTCTGCATTTAGCTGGATATAAACCCTGCTGATCTCCGGGATCATCTGTGCAGCTGCATACCCGCCTTTTAACAAAAGTTCATCCCATTGTTCCCGGATAAGTTTCTTTCCAATGCGGCTTATCTGTGTTTCCAGTTTCGGGATCAGATCCTCACGCACAGGAAAGCCAAAATCATCCGGTATCCCGATCAGCTTCAGAAAAAGATCTTCTGCTTCATAAAGGGAATACTCCGGCATGTGGATCACGGCACACCAGTTCCGGTCTGTTTTTCTGTTTTCCTTTAAACAGTCAAAGAAAAAGAAACAGTTTCCATATCTTGCCTTTATAAACAGCTGTCCGGAAAATTCTTTTACTTCACAATCCGGCGATTTCAGCCATGCGATCAGTTTTTCTGCCTCCCTGCTCTCTTTTAACCAGTCCGGAAGTTTTCTATCCATCACATACCTCCGTAATTTAGATATATGGCAGGGAATACCTGGAATACACCATTTTTGCCCGTTTTAAAAATGCAGAGCCTTTTTCTGCTTTTGCAAACCATTCCACAAAAAAACGTGTCAGGTTCTGCTGCAGTGTCCGGTGTGTATCAAGGGCATAATCCACAAATTCCCCATATCCGTCCATACTTCCTGCAAGCAGGTAGCAGGTAAACATTTTTGCCATCTGCTCTTCATCTGAAGGATTGATCTCCATTTCCTCTGCACCTTCATACACCAGGCACACCCTTTCTGGCTGTTCCTTTACATGCAGACACAGATCATCGGCCATCAGTTTCGATGCTTCGTTTCGAAGATCGTAATATCTGACCTCTGAAAGACCTTTTAGCCAGGCAAACCCAAGATAAGTGTAATTGTCTTTTATTTCCTGCTGCTCTTTTGCCATGGACTCCATAAATTTTTTGTGTCCGGTGGGATGGCAGTTCAAGTATTCATCTACCAGCAGCCTTGCCACATCTTTTCCATTCGTAACCTTCATGTTTTCCTCCCATCAAAAAAAGACAGTCCATGCTGTCTCCATTCTTTTAAATCCTGTTAGTATTTTACAGTGCCAGGAATATCATATTCATGCCAGCGTTTTGACACACAGCCGGCAATTTTTTCTTCCAGAGCTAAAAGTCCTCTCTCATTCGTCTTTTCCTGCCTTGCAATGGTAATGGATTCACAGATCCCGCAGTAGATCTCGTATGCGCTGCATGGCTCATTCCCAGTAGTAGCCTTAAACTGCTCCACGGTTTCTGCAAGCAGTTTTTTTCCAAATCCCGCCTGCTTCATGATCCCTGCCATGGCATTTGCCGGATGCTCGATCCAGATATCACACAGCCGCATGACCCCTTTTAAGACTTCCCGGTAGTAATCAAAGATCGACTCTATGTTTTCCGTGAAATCTTCCATTCCTTTACAGTTTTTGTGCGTAACCTTCAGGGCATTGCCAAGGATCACATTTCTTGTCGGCTCCTGCAGGGAATAAAAAATATTCGCTCCGGACACACCAACGTCTGACGTAGTGATCCGTACAACTGCTTTTATGTCCTTATCGGTCTTTCTTCCATAATTCTGCATCAGTTCCTTATAAACATCTGTAAGTTTCGTATCTTCCAGCTGCCAGGACGCCGTAACAGAATAATGATCTGCATAGCCGTTTAAAAACGTTGCCTTCTCATAGTCCCCATGGATATATGCCGAGGTAACCATGTACATATCCGGCATGGATATGATGGCATAATCTTTTTCATCACCAGACAGGACTGCCCTTATTTTTCCTTCACAGAAACGGATCAGTGCTCTTCCTCTTGCAACCTTCAGGCATTTATTCAAGATCTCTGCCAGTGTTTTCTTATCGACATCTGCCAGGGCTTTGCCATCAATCCTGGCCCGTCCTTTCAACGATTTGATTGCTGAATTTCCTATATAACAGATCCTCTCGGGCAGGATAAGAACCAGCCTGGAATGAGATAAAGTATCTTTTTCCAGTGCTTCCAGGGAAATGCCCGGAACCTCTGTGCAGGTTTCCTCTCCTGCAGCTGCCACCTTTAATTTCTTACTGGTGATCCGGATCCATTCTGCCCGGCTGTCTATCTCTTCCAGATACTCGCACAGTTCCTTTTCTGTCCGGAACTCCTTATAAAAGTCATCTTTATAATACATAATGTCCGCCTTTCCACGCTAGCTGAAAATCCGGACTTCAACAGCCTGTATCTTTCCATCTTCGATGCAAAATACATAGCCGTCTTCTGCCATCTCCATAAGCATTCCAATTTCCAGTGCATTTGCGTTTTCCCATTTAATTGTCTCCATAATCGACCCTCCTGATTTTACAATGTGTTTTCTTTTTTTGATGTTCTTAAGGTATTTCTTTTTGCAGTTTCCTTAACTGCCAGTTTCATTCGTGCTCCTCCTTTCTGCTTTTTATGCAATAAAAAAAGACACAAAAAGAATCTTCTTTCCTTCTTGCATCTTCCTTATATTTTGCATATCCATTTTTTCTCATTAAGGGCAAGACCGCCCCAAAGTGTTTCTTCCGGAATGTCCGGAACTAAAGAATAACCACAGTCTTTTATAGACTGTTAAATTATTTTTCATTTAAAGACTACCACAACATTTTGTGGTTGTCAATTAATTTTAACTATATATTGTGTTATTATGTGAGTTATCTTTATTATTCTGCTACATGTTGTGACAGGCGGCATGATACCGCCTGTCTTTTCATCCGTCTACATAAATGCATGTATCTGAGGGGAATAGGTAATCTGTACATGCACTATGAAAACGTCTTACTCAGCGTTTGGATCCGCCGGGGAAATATTTTTGGCAAGGCTTCGCCCGTTGGCATCCGTCCCTGCTTCAAAAAGGACCGGCTGGCCACCGCTTAATTTCCGGTATCCATCCATCTGGATCTCCGAAAAGTGGGCGAAATAATCAATCCCGTCTTCACCGGTGATAAAGCCGTATCCTTTCTGTGCGCTGAACCATTTCACGGTTCCCTGTAGTGTTTCTGACATATCCTTCTCTCCTTTGCTGTATTTCCCGCAATAGTCTTTTGCGGAAACAGGGCAGCATGGAATCGAACCATGCCTGGTGCTCCCCTCCCTGCTATAAAAGGGATCTCTTCCTCTTATATTTCTTCGTTTCCCAAAAAAGTCCCGTTATTGAGTGCTGCATCCACCCGGCGGATTCCTACCAGCTTCTTTTCATTTATGCCAAAATAAAACCGGTAACGTTTTCCCTCCAAAACTTTTACGTTTTTATCCAGCAAAAGTTCACTCTGCCGTCCGGCCGGATCACTTACCCGGATCTTCCGTAATCTTGCAAAGGGAATTTTCCCGTCTATCCCGGTTACCAGCCCTTCCACGATTTCATAGGTCTTTTTATCCGCGGTGCGGAAAATAAGATATGTTCTTATAAACCCGATAATCCCAAGCAGGAAAGACCAGAAAATAAAAGTTTTGTCTTTCATCCATGTTCCCATAAATGATCCGAAAAGCAGGATAAAAAGAGACAGGATACCATATCGCTGGATCCTGTCCTTAAAAAAATCCGGTATATTCTGATAACGTGTTCCAAAATCTTCCAAGCATCTATACAGCCTGTGCCAATACGGATGTTCCGTTTGCTTCAAGGCAGTCCTCCCTTCTTATGTTGTCGATCACAAGCTGTTTCTTATAGTAAAGCTGCGCTACACGGCTTATAAATTCCCGTTGTATCTGTCCCTGGAGGGAATCTGCTAAATTGGGTTCCCTGCTTTTTGCCTCTTCTTTTAAACATTTCAGGTGGCAGGAAACATCCCCTTCTCTTTGAAGATAGGAAAGTAGCTGGTATTCCTCTTCTGTAAGCAGCGGCTTTTTAAAAGCTCTCAGTGAAAACTTCAGTCCTTTTCCCATGGAAAGGGCTTCCATAAAATGCTTCATGCGTTCTGTCCGTGAAAAGGCCATGGGAGACATGACTGCCCGGCTGATAATGCTGTATACAGCTTCCTCTCTGGTACATCCTTCTGTCAGCACAACCAGGCCCCGCTTTACCAGACGGTTCAGGCAAAACTGAAAATCTTCTTTGTCCGCCCATTCCTGTGCCTGTTTTTCTCCAAGGCTAAATACAAGAAGACGATGCATCTGGGAGTGGACCTTATCCTCTTCACAGAAAGACCAGGTGAGCGCAGCCCACAAAATAGTTTCCATTTCTGTAAGTACTTTTTCTTCCCCATCTACCCAGACACAAAACCTTCCATCTGCATCATCTTTTTTCATTCCGATTGCTGTATACCATCTCATGACATTTCCTCCTTGTCATTTTCACTCTTTCTAATCTCTGCTTCTGATCTGTTTTCTTTCATATAACTTGTTACCCATACATCATTTCCAGGAGTTTTGGAAGTACATACCCCAAAAGCATGCCTGCTGCCGTACAGATTCCGATATTCGGCCGCCGCAGTTTCCATACTTCCTGTGTTTTGGTCCCGATAATCCTTGTTCTTCCCGGTACGATCCACCTGAGTTTCCGATAAAACTCCATGAATCCCTGATTGTCAAAGCCAAAGGATCGTACACAGAAAACATCCCGTTCCTGTTCTTCTTCATCCAAAAGGAAAAAGCTTTTCTGTTCTTTCCCTTCTTTTCGGATCACGATATAAAATTCTGGAATTCCCCGTCTGGATCCTTCTACGATCTTATCCATCTCATCGTAAAAGATCCTGCAGGACTCATATTTTCCGTTTTTTTCCGGCTGGCAGACTGCCAGGCTGTCCTCTTCAAGTGCCATATAACAGTTTTCTGCCTCCATGATCCTCCGGCTGATTTTTATGGCCTGACGAAGAAGCAGGATTATCGCAAGCGCCAGTGCAGTACACAAATATACAAGATCCCAGCATCTTTTCTGGTATATGAAAAAGTATGCGCTGATTCCCTCTGCCACACTGCATATTGCTGTCATAATAAAATACTGTTCTTTAAGGTCCATCAGATGATATACATCATCTTCTGTCGCCTGTAGTCTCAAGGGCATCCATCCTTTCCGTCATGCCACGCTTATTTTATCCGGGGATTTCTTTTTTTCCTCTCGGCTTTTTATATAGTCTGTACATTCCCGGATGGTCTGTTCACACAGGTAATAAGAAAATTTCCCGATATGTGTGTCCTTTTCCCGGAGATTCAAACGGTTCTGAAGCCAGATATATGTGCTGTGTTTGGTCATATAACCATTTTTCCAGATTGCATCCAAAGCTCTGTGTGCTTCGATCCGCTTATTACGCAGATTGCTGTCAGCCATGGTTCCCATGGGACGCATACTTTTTTTGTGTGCCCCAATGTATGAATCACAGGAAGGATAGCCGCTGCATACATACAGGTATTTCTCCGGATCCAGGTTGTTATCTCCATAGACATAAGCTGCAGGCCTAAGTACCCCGGGTCTTTTGCAATATGGACAGTACAAGGTTTCCCGCATCTGTTTTTTCTTCTTTTTTGCCATCTGACGTCACTCCTTTCCATCTTTATCTCCGATGTTAAAGAAATCCCTTTTTCTGTGTCAACAGAATTCTTTGAAAATCATAAAAACATTTTCAGGAAGCTCTTTTGATAAGCCTTGTGATAATGCCTTCTGCCACTTCATAGTTGTCGTTGATGCGGGTCACCACAAATCCAATCTTATCTTTCTTTCCCGGAAGTGCGGACATATTGCAGGAATGTGCCACGGCATTGACTCCGATATCAAGGCGGATAAAATAGGTTCCCTTATAGACTTCCGTAATGATCCCTGTATATTTTCCCTGTTTATGGCATTTCCGGAGGTTATCTTTATTGATATTGGCTGTCGGACTCTTTGCATCCACTTCTATAATGATCTGGTCAACAGAGCTTGCTTCCACCTTATTGACCATGACCAGCACCAGATCACCTACCTGGAATTTTTCTCCGGCATCTACCATCCACTCCCAGGCCATGTCCCTGGCCCGGACAGATACTTCTACACCAAAGACTTCCAGGCGGACTGCTTTGGGAGCTACCGCGATCACCCTTGCTTCTACGATCCTGCCTTCATAGAGCATTGGTTTTTCTGTATCTTCCCCAAGGTAAAAAGTCTGTCTCTTTTTAAGCATTGCATCTTTTCTGGATGCTACAACGCTCCGGCTCTTGTTATCCAGATCTTTGATGATGAAATCAATATCACAGCCGAGCATGTTGTTAGCAATACGGACCTGACGGTTTAAGGTATCCGCGTTTTCACGCCCGTCTCCCTGAAGGTTGATCATCATTTCATTCATTGGGATAATGATCCGGAAACCATTAAAGTATGTAACAGCAACCATCCATCCACTCTCCAGTTTTTCAATGCCCCCGAGCTGGCCCGTCAGGATCTTTCTGGTACGATGTGCATTCAAAAGCTGATGCCATCTGGCTTCTTCCTGTTCCTCCATGCTTTCAACCTGCGCGTCTACATCGATTGTCAAAACACCATCGTAGACCGCACGCGGAACATCTTTTTCCCCGTTTCCCGCCAAAACTGTTTTTTTGGTATCCTCCATATACTTCCTCCTGTTCTTATTTATTTTTGTCTTCTCTGCTCCATCCAGAAAACTCCTTTTCCTCCGGTACTCAGGAAAGACAAAAGAAGACACAAAAAAAGCAGCCCGTTTAAAGCTGCTTTCTTCATGCCTTCTTTTTACAGATACCATTCTATAATACATGGAATTCTATGTCAATATTACCTCGATTGCAATAGTGTCGCATATTAGTTCCTTTTATGAAGCCTGTACGACAGAAGGATTTGGTAACACTAAGAACTGCCAGATTCCTGTGTCCTTATAGAAAATTCCATCTCATATGTAATTGTTTCATTATATAGTGTTTATTTCTTCCTCTTAATCGTCCCCAATAAGACAACCGAGCTTCTTGTACATTTTTAAACTATAGATATTACGGAACAGTTGCAGTAGATATATATTTTTTCAAATAGCTGAAGGATAATACCTGATTATCTGTTATTTATATACATAATACATATTGAATTTTAGTAAAACTAGAGGATACATAAAAATGCCATTAACCAAAGAACAATTTCTTAAACAATTAAATTCTGATTGTTATTTCTCCACATACTCTTCTGCCATATGTACTGCCATAGCACCATCTGCCACTGCTGTTACTATCTGACGAAGTAACTTTGTTCTGACATCTCCTACAGCATAAACACCCGGAATACTCGTTTCAGTGTTTTCACCTGCCACAATATATCCTTTATTATCCAGTTCTATCTGATTATCTAAAAAATCTGTTGTCGGTTTTCTTCCTATACTCACAAACAGGCCGTCACATTCTATAATGTTTTCTTCTCCTGTAACTGTATCTTTCAACCGCACACCAGTCAATCGTTCTCCATAAATCAGTTCATTTACTGTATTGTTCCATCGAAACTCTATATTTTCAGTTTTCATCAGCTGGTCATGGTAGATTTTCGTTGCACGTAATGTATCTCTTCGATGAACAATGATGACTTTCTTAGCAATTCGACTTAAAAGAACAGCATCTGATACAGCAGAATTTCCACCACCAACAACCACCACGATCTTATCTTTATAAAACATACCATCACAGGAGGCACAATAAGCAACCCCATGACCTATCAATTCTTTTTCTTTAGCAAGACCAAGTTCTCTTGGATTTGCTCCAGTAGCAATCACTACTGTTTTCCCAATATAAATTCCCGAACTAGTTTCTACTCTCTTAAGCTTTCCTGCTAAATCCATATTATAAACTTCAGCATATTCACTTTTAGCGCCAAATTTTTCCGCCTGTTTTTGCATTTTCTCTGCCAATGAAAATCCGTCAATTCCATTTTCAAAACCAGGATAGTTATCAATCTGCCAGGTCAATGACATCTGACCACCTGCAGATAATTTTTCTATAACAATTGTATCAAGTCCTGCTCTGGCTGCGTATAATGCTGAAGTATACCCTCCAGGTCCTCCACCCACGATAATCATATCGTAAACATGATTTTCATTCATACAGCAGTCCTCCTTTTATTTTTCCAATGCTTCATTAATAAAATTCTCTATCATTATTTTTGATTCAGGTGCAACAATAGAATCTATTGCCTTTCCATCCCGATATAAAACCAGCGTAGGAATTATCTCAATCTTTTCAGCTTCTGCAATCTGTGGTTCTTCATCAATATTTACTTTTCCAGCAATAAGAATATCGCTGTATTCTTCACTTATTTTTTCATAAGCCGCTCCAATTCTACGGCAATAACCACACCACGGTGCCCAGAAATCAACCAAAACCGGTTTTTCCTTATGAATTAATTGTCCAAACTTTTCTTTATTTATATTTATAGATGTCATATTTTTCAACTCCTTCTCCTATTTGAACTTAATATATCGCATAAAAGATCTTGCTTCTGTGATG
>NZ_JAMOYY010000062.1:0-9673 GCF_023669475.1 Blautia sp. MB18-30
CAAATTCCAGTTGATATTTCACTTATTTTAGGAAATTTAATAACTGTTATAGTTGATTATCAAATTCCTCACAAACCCTTGAAAATACTAAGTTTGTAGCAAGTGAACTTTCCCTTACTCTTTCCCTTGTATTATATTCTCTCATTGGTTTTCATGAACCTTAATATGGGAAAAATTAAGGGAAAGAAAAATTCGTACATAGTATAACATATAACAATAACGACATGGTGAACTGAATGAAATGTTTTCGATATTTAACTCTGTAAATGATTATTAAAAAATGGAGATAAGATACAATGAGAACAATTTATGCAGAATACAACATAAACCACGATAGTATTGATGTTTACACAAGTGCCGGATATATGCTTCGCATTAATTGTTGGGAAGCTGAAAAAAATTTAAAAACCACATATGGATCAGAATGTGCGCTTACTTCATTGGCTGTGGATGAGCCTTTGGAATATGCAAGATTATATCTTGATGGCAATTTACAGATGTGGGTGGATGCAGAAGATTCACTTGAATTATAGGCAATTTAAACAAAAGTTTATATCTGATTTTCGATTATCCATATGAACACTTTACTTTCAAGCATTTTGAGAAATATAGAAAAACGCTAATTTTACCACTAATAAATGAGCCTTGATATGACACTAAAAACAATATGGGAGATAGCACAATATCTGTGTATCTCCCGTTTTTCATTTTTGTAATATAATTACTTCACTCTAATTTTTATATTTTCTTATTTTTCAATAATCATAGGACTTATTTCTAAATCTGCCATAGACTGCTTTGTTTGGTATGGCTTTCGGGATATGATTACACACATCATAGTGTGGATAGTAATAGAGCATAAAACATGTAGAGTAAGGTTGCTACAACTCATATTGCCATATATAATAACTAATGACATCGAAAATTAAAGAAATTGATTAGAAATAGATTTTTGTTTGATAATCTTAAATCAGATATTCACAATGGAGGCATATTTATGGCGCAGAGTATTTTAATTGTAGACGATGAAAAAGAAATTGTATCAATGCTGTATTGCTATTTCAGCAAACTTGGATATACGGTATATACTGCAACAGCAGGAAATGCTGCATTAAAAGAAGTAGAAAAAAAACCTGACATTATTTTGTTAGATGTCAATATGCCAGATATAGATGGATTTACTGTTTGCGAAAGGATACGGGATTATGTTTCATGCCCTATAATTTTTTTAACAGCACGCATTGAAGATAGTGATAAAATAAAAGGATTTTCTATTGGCGCAGACGACTATGTAATAAAACCATTTTCTGTTGATGAATTAGAAGCTCGCATTGCAGCACATCTTCGCAGAGAAAAAAGACACAATATATCTTCAAAGGTGCAATTTGATGAAGATATGGTTATAGATTATTCCTCACGTATTGTGTTTTATCATAATAAGGATATGGCTTTTACCAAAAAGGAATTTGATATAATATCTTTCCTTTCGCAAAACAAAGGAATTGTTTTTGACCGGGAAACTATTTATGAAAAAGTTTGGGGATTAGACGGCATTGGTGATAATACAGTTGTTACAGAACATATCAGACGTATTAGGGCAAAATTTTTATCTTTAGGCGATAGACCTTACATTGAAACTGTTTGGGGGTGCGGATATAGATGGAAAAATTAAAGAGAAGCAGATTGTTCAATCGGTTAAATAGCATGAGTATTAGAATGACCTTTGTTCTTTATGCTTTGTTTTCGTTGTTGATTGGAATAATTATTTGTATACTTTTAATTTCAATGGTTGACAGATACAGAATAAATTTAAACTATAAGTATGAAAATCTGTCAACGAGGTATGATATACCGGAAAATGGCTCATTTACCGCCACTTATAGTAATGACCAAACAAAATACACAATATTTGACACGAAAGGAAACGAGATATGCAAGTTCAATGTTGATTATCAAAAAGAACGCCCAGTACACGAATATGTCTATCCGAACCATGTTTCATATATCGAAGTTTTACCTAATTTTACAAACCGGGATAGGCTTATTGACAGTGCTTTAGGTTCATTAAATATTGCAATTATTCCTATCGTATTATCTATTAGTATGATATGTTGTGTAACATTTTTTTATAAAAAAAAATTATCGAAACCTATTAAGCTATTAACTAATGCGTATCATAAAATTGAAGCAAATGACTTAGATTTTACGTTATCATATCCATTAAATGATGAAATGGGGAAACTTTGTCATGCCTTTGAAAAAATGAAAGACTGTTTGTCGAAAAATAATGAAACTATGTTTCGACAATTTGCTGAACAGCGCCGTCTAAATGCTGCTTTTTCGCATGACTTACGCACTCCTTTGACTTTACTAAAGGGTCATGCTACTATGCTGCTTTCCTTTATTCCCAAAGGCTTAGTATCACAACAAGAAATATTAGATGAAATATCAGTAATGTCAAAAAATATTTCACGTCTTGAAAAATATGTAAATGCTATGACGAACTTATACAGGTTAGAGGATATTGATATTCCACGACAACAGATTACATTTCATTCACTTATTGATAATTTTAATAACACAGCAGAAGCACTTTGTTATGACAAACATTTTTCAATTACTACAAGCGGTAATAATATAACCTTGTTTATCAATTTAGATACAGTCATGCAGATTTATGAAAACTTACTCTCTAATAGTATTAGATACGCAAAAAGTGATATTGCTATTAGCGTAGTAATAGAGAATGATAATTTAGTTATATCTGTTTCAGACGATGGTTGCGGGTTTAAAAATATTGATATTGAAAAGGCGACATTACCATTTTATAAATCATCGAAAGATATAGCTACTGAACATTTGGGGTTAGGGCTGAATATTAGTAAGATTTTAAGTGAAAGACATGGCGGAAATATCCAAATTGCTAATAATAAAGCAGGGGGAGCATGTGTTACAGTGAAAATAAATTGCAATGAAAGTTGATTGAAAATAGACATTTTATTGCTATTATAAATTTAAAAGAAAGGAGATAAGGACAAATGAAAAAAATAATATGTATGTTTCTAACCTTATTGTTATTGGTGTGTATTGTTGGGTGTAGTCAAGCAAAGGACAGTGATAATCATGTAGTACAAGATTATTCCGAAGAATATGAGGTTTCTCCTTATGGAAGTGAAGAAGCGCTTGACACTTTGGGCGATTTGAAGATTTCAATGAGTACAGAAAAGGATTTAGACTTAAAGCACCTTTCATTTCTAATAGAAAATACTTCTGATAAAGAATACCAATATTCACCAGATTATTTTGAAATAGAAGCTGAACAATCCGGCACTTGGTATCAACTTAAACAGCTTGATGACCCCTCAAAGAGCAATGAAAAGGATTGCTTTATTAAGCCTAACGAACGATTAACATTAGAAATTGATGTTAAAAGTTTTTATGGAGAATTGCCTGCTGGACACTATCGTTTGATTAAACAATTTGCGTTCTTTGAAAGTGAAAGAGATTGGGATTACGATACATATAATTTATCTTGCGAATTTACGATAAGGTAAAAATTCTCTACTTCATAAGCATGAAAAAAAACCGCTTATGAAGTAGAAAGTTCTCATGCCATTTTAACGGCGGTTTTGAAATAACAATCAAAACCGCCGTTTTCTTTTGTAAAAATGAGAATACGGAGGGTGTGTTAAAGTCGCCCTTTTTCAAGGATACGGTGGTATCAAGGAGGTATTGCCATGTCCTTTTTTATGTACCATGTGGAGCATATTTATGTCTAGGAAGAAATACAGTAAAGCATTCAAACTAAGGCTTTTAAAAAAGCATAATGAAACAGGCATATCCTACTAGAAATTGGAAAAGGATAATATAATAGCAGGGGACGATGTGTGTTTTTATCCCCTGCTTTTATACGTTTTTTATCATATTTTGATCAATATAGCTTGGTATTTAACTGATTTTTCAAATAACATCTAAGTCCAACATATACTCCTTGCGAAAGTACAAAAAGCAATAGAAGATTTACTGACAGTGTTTTTTTGATGGATTCTCCAAAATAAATGATGACAGCAGCACTTGTCAGTATCATCAGTAGAGTAATAAAATCCCAACAGTTTTTCTTATATAATTCTATAACCTTTATTTCTATCAGTATCACCAGTATCCCTGTTCCTGCTACGCATATTCCGACAACCAATATCAGCAATAACCAATATATGATTCCGGCTATAAACGCATTTGGAATTTTGGTACTAATCTGTGCCGCAGAATGTCCGGCAGCAATCGTCCATCCGATAAAAGTTTGTATGAATGACGCTGCATCATGGAAGAATGATTTACAATCGGAAAGGAACACATCTGACTGTACTGCCTGAAAAAGAGTGGTTGTCAGCGAATACCATGCAAGAAGGAACAAGGTTGTTTGGAATATTACCGTTTTTGCTTTATACTGTCCTGCAAGTCGCTCTTTTTGTGTTTCGTATTTCGCTTTTTCATTCTGATAGGCTGTCCGGTCACAGGCTTCACATTTTTCATAGAGCACCGGCTTTTCTACCGGTATCTCTACGATTTTCTGATGTGTCCGGGCATAATCCCGTTGTTGTGTTAAGCATCGTATTTTATCTTGACATTCCCCTATCGTGACGTTTGCGCTTCGCAGCTTCTCTTTCTCGATCTGCAATGCTCTGTCTGCCAGCTTCAAGTCGTTCTTTAATGCTTGAATATTCCCGGCTCTGTTCTCTTTGTTTAATTTCTCGTTCAAGGTCAGAGATTCGCTGAGCTGCGTCTTCAGTTCCACGATAAGCTGGTCTTTCTGTTCCAGTTCTTCTTGTATCTCCTCGGTCAAGAGCAGAAGTTCTTCCAACTGTTCGGCGTTCTTTGATTCTCTGGATTCGTTCATCTATATCACGTCCTTTCCTTATTTGCTGTTCCAGTTCAGCAATTCGGTGTTCTGTTTCAGCAATAAACTGTTTTCGCTGTTCAGATTCTGTGCCAATTTCTGCCATTGCTGATTTTCGTTTTCCAAAAGTTCTATCTTCGTTTTCTGTTCTTCCATCTTGGAAAGCAGTTCCTCGGTATTTGGCAAAATGTTGAGCAGCTCGGATAACTCGCTGTTTAATTTTTGCAATTTCTGATTCTGTTCCTGCATAAGAGAGAGTTGGGTGTCCCGGTTCTGCATTTCCAGAATCATTTCTGTCATTAAGGTCTGCTGTTCTTCGATTTGCCCAATCATGGACTCCATTAAGGGTATAATTTCCCGGCTTTCTTCTAATGTCATTTAATCGCTCCTTCCATAATGATAATGCACCCGATACTTTTCCAAAGGTGTCCAGTATCTTTTGCAATAACGTGTTTTGTTGTTTTATGATTTGATTTTCCGCTACTTTCCACGAACCTTTTATTTCCTGCCCGACAAGAAACTTTTGTTCAATCTTTCTTGCGTCAGCACCTTCATGGATGGTAGGAATCTGGAGTTTTCCCTGTTTTTCATAAGAACGGTGATCGACCTGATTATGCAAAGAAAGATGTTCATTACACACCTTTGCCCACTCACTCCGCCATAGTTCACAATTTTTTGGATTGTTCCATCCAGTAGCATCGGTCAGCACCCGTTTCCATTGCAGGCGGTTTCTTGCACCAATCTTCTGAATTCCGTTTTCGTCTAATACAGGGATACGGATTCCATGACGGTCAGGGTTTTTCTTATCCTGCCACCAGTTCGGATGGGATTCATCAATCACGATATTTCCGTTTTTATCTCTGACAAAATCCCAATCCTTGACTTCTTTCTTTCCCCAAGAATGATCCGGGTTAAAAGGACGCATAGTCAGAAGCAGATGGACATGGGGGTTGCCATCCCCTTTATCGTGGATACTCCAATCAGCGCACATTCCTCTATCTACAAAAGTTTTTTGGATATAGTCAGTTGTATATTGAATTTGTTCCTGTCTGTTCCATTCTTTGGGAAGGGCAAATTCAAATGACCTGCCAAATTGGGCATCCGCACTTTTTTCAATCTTCAATACCTCATTCCATAACCTCTGTTTCTGAAATGTGATTTTAAATTTTTCTAAAGCAGCTTCTTTATCTGCTGACTTTTTGTATCGGACAGATTTCTGAAAGCGTTTTATATTTTCCTCTGGTACTATCTGCCATTCAGGAGGTGCGTTTTCGCACATCATCAGACTGGTGTAGACCACTTCTTTTTTAGAAGTGTAATAACTGATTCGCCCGGTTTCCTTATTTTTCATCACATCCCCATTGAGATATGCGGAAGCGGAGATAACAGATTTCCCTTTACTACGTCCGACTATTTTGACTGTGTAATGAAAAATCGCCATGTCTGGATGCCTCCTTTCTGCACATCCGGCATAGATTTCCGGCAACATTGCTTTCGGTTTTAGGAAAAGCAGCATTGCCGGAACGCCCTCTGCGTAAGAGTGCCCTGCGCATAGCAGCCTGCATGGAATGCGCCCCTCTGGCGAAGAGTGCCTCCTGCGGCATGAGCAGGTCTGGCTGAAAGCCCCGCCGACGGAACGAGCCCGGCAAGCGTGAGCGCAGACCGGTTGCCACTTGTGGCAAACTTATTGGGACGACCTCTGGTTGTCCATAAGTGCGCCCTTCATAAAAAAGCAATGAAGGGAATGAAAACCTCATCCCCTCCGCCATTACACTTCCTCCATATCGGTATTTGTTTCTTTCTGCATTGCCTTTGAGAAAAATTTCCCGTTGGCTTCCTGCTTTTTCAGAAAACCAATCAGCTTTGGGATGTCTTCTTCCTCAATAGGCGAACCAAGAACGGATTCCACCGCACCGCCAACCTGACAGAGCCTATGGGTTCGTTTTTTACTTTCTTCGGCTTTCTTTCGCTTCAGAAGTTCTTTCTTCTGTGCTGCATATCTTTTCGCCTTTTCAAGGCTTTCCTGCTCTTTCTTTTCCATTTCAAGCATTCGTTCTTCATAACTTTTTGTTGATTTTGCCATTATTACATTCTCCTTTCTCTTGCAAACATAAGTTCTTGGTTGCGTATCAGAAGAAGCACATGGTATAATCTTCTTGCGTGTAGGTATATCATGGCTTCGGTCTGATAGAACCTTTGGCGGTTTCTTTGGAAGCCGCCTTTTTAATTTGCCGCAGTTCTTGTTACGGCTTTTACATTTCCTCTATCCCTCAAATCACGACCTTCATTCGCTTCCATAAACATTTCCAGAATATCGGTTTTAATCAGGACTTTGCGACCAACCTTTAATACTGGAAGTTTCTTCCATTCTACAAGCTGTCTTAAGGTGTTTCTGCCGATTCCCGTATAGTCAGCAGCTTCTTCGATGGATAATGCAATTTTTCTTTGCGTCATATAATCACCTCCTTATAAATTGCATTATGCAATTCTTGTGATGTAAGTATATCCTTTTCATATCTTTTTGTCAAGCGTTACGAAATATTAAAAGCAAATATTGTATTGCATATTGCAATTTTGGAAAAACAATGCTATAATTCATACATACCGAAAAAGGAGGCAGTCAGCATGAAAGATAAAGAACTACGCAAGCTGATAGGCAGCAGAGTAAAACAGCGCCGTCTGGAATTGAATCTGACACAGCCTTATGTCGCAGAAAAGATGGGGGTTACCGCTTCTACAATCCTGCGTTATGAGAATGGTTCGATTGACAATACGAAAAAAATGGTGCTGGAAGGTCTTTCGGAAGCACTCCATGTATCTGTGGAATGGCTCAAAGGGGAAACAGATGAATATGAAACCGACATTACGGATAAGAGAGAGTTACAGATTCGTGATGCGATGGGAGATATTCTGGAACAGTTACCGCTTGCCCTTACCAAAGAAGAAGATGCTTTTTCAAAAGATTTA
The DNA here is from genome assembly GCF_023669475.1 of Blautia sp. MB18-30. NCBI lineage: Bacteria > Bacillati > Bacillota > Clostridia > Lachnospirales > Lachnospiraceae > Blautia > Blautia sp. MB18-30. Next base: position 7,865 of record NZ_JAMOYY010000062.1, read on the forward strand.
TTACTGCTGATGTTAAAACAATATGGTCTGTTTTTGGATTCCTTTCAGTTCGCCTGCAAAAACTTCAAGGGGAATGCTGGTCAGACGGATATTGCCAAAACAATAGGGTTTGAATCGAATGATGAATATAATGAGATTATGTTCTTAAGGGAAATCACTCCTACCATCAATGCTTTTAATGAGATGGCAGACGTTGTAAGGCTCTATTCCAAGAAACCAAAAACAGCAGAACAAAGGCTTGCAAATCTTTTATCAGAAGTCTTATACGAAGATTCCGAATCGGTATAGTAAGACAACCGGAGTTATGATATACTTACACGCACGAAGCATTTCATCAGTTCCGATTGTCTAATATCGAAAGGAGACATACGATTATGGCAAAAGGATCTGTAAGAAAAAAAGGAAAGAAATGGTACTACCGCTTCTATGTAGAGGACGCAAGCGGCAATCTTGTTCAGAAAGAATGCGTTGGAACAGAAAGCAAAAGTGAAACTGAAAAGCTGCTCCGTCAGGCAATGGATGATTATGAGAAAAAGAAATTTGTTGCCAAAGCGGAAAATCTCACAGTCGGACAACTTCTGGATGTGTGGGCAGAGGAGGAATTAAAAACAGGTACGCTCAGCAATGGTACTGTGGAGAATTACCTCGGAACAATCCGAAATATTAAGAAACATCCGCTGGCAGAACGGAAATTAAAAAATGTAACCTCTGAGCATTTGCAATCTTTCTTTGATTTGCTTTCCTTCGGGGGAGTTCATCCCGATGGAAAAGAGAGAAAGGGTTACAGCAAAGATTACATCCATTCTTTTTCCGCAGTCATGCAGCAGTCTTTCCGCTTTGCAGTATTTCCAAAACAGTATATTACGTTCAATCCCATGCAGTATATTAAACTGCGGTATCAGACGGACGAAGTTGATTTGTTTTCGGATGAGGACATGGACGGAAATATCCAACCAATTTCACGAGAAGATTATGAAAGACTGCTTGCGTATCTTCAAAAAAAGAACCCAGCCGCAATACTTCCAATCCAGATAGCCTATTATGCCGGGCTTCGTATTGGAGAAGCCTGTGGTTTGGCATGGCAGGACGTAAATCTGGAAGAACAATGCCTTACCATAAGACGCAGCATCCGATATGATGGCTCAAAGCGCAAATATATCATCGGACCAACCAAGCGGAAAAAAGTGAGGATTGTTGATTTTGGAGATACGCTGGTAGAGATTTTCCGCAATGCCCGGAAAGAGCAGTTAAAAAATCGAATGCAGTACGGAGAACTTTATCACACGAACTACTACAAAGAGGTCAAAGAGAAAAACAGAGTGTACTACGAATATTACTGCTTAGACAGAACAGAGGAAGTCCCGGCAGATTATAAAGAAATTTCTTTCGTCTGCTTAAGACCGGATGGTTGTCTGGAACTTCCGACTACTTTGGGGACGGTATGCAGAAAGGTGGCAAAAACATTAGAGGGATTTGAAGGCTTTCATTTCCACCAGTTACGTCACACCTATACAAGCAACCTTTTGGCAAATGGAGCTGCTCCAAAAGATGTGCAGGAATTATTAGGACACTCAGATGTAAGTACCACAATGAATGTCTATGCTCACTCCACAAGAGATGCGAAACGAAAATCGGTTCGGCTTCTTGATAAAGTGGTAGGCAATGATTAAAAAAAATTCCCTTATTTCCCTTGTGATTATCTCATAAGGGCAAAAATAAGGGAAACTACATATCATTTCACTAATGGACAGGCAGGAAAGCCTATAAAATGGGGAAAGTTAGAGGAATAATTATATAAATTCCAGTTTG
>NZ_JAMOYY010000063.1:0-8200 GCF_023669475.1 Blautia sp. MB18-30
ATAATATAATTACAACTATAATGAAATTTAAAGGAAAAGTCAACACAGTAATGAAACTTACGGAGGAGTGTATAATATGCTGATCGTAGACAAATCTATGAAACTATGACTGAGGTAATGAGTTTTGTCTAGGAATGGATAAAAGAGAATCCGGACAAAGTTAGGTTTATGAGAATACTAAAATCCTTGTATAAACATTGATTATTACATGATACTATAAATGTTCACAAAGGAGAGCTTATGGAATACAAAAATCAAACAGAAAATCGTGCATTTCAGGAAATGTTGCAGGCAGCAGTAAAACGGCTGCAAAATCGTTCCGGAGAGGATCTTGCTGCAAAAAGTGGGGCTGTTTTTCATAGCAGTCGAAATGTGCTTGAAGTACTGAGTTTTTATGAAACGATTGAAATTCAACTCCCTGAGTTTCGTATTAACTCAAACATGGACGAATGGCATTATCTGACATTGCTGCATTATCTGGATATGGCCGATGGAACAGAAGTTTCACAGAAGCTCATTACTTTTGGTAACCTGAAAGATGGATTGATTCGAGGAACCAAGTTTGACCGGACTGCAGAGCAGAAACTGGAAAAGCTTTTGCAGGATAAAGAGCCTGAGAAAATTCAGAAAGCATGTAAAAACCTGGGTGCAGAATTCACAGAGACAAAGGCGGATTTGTGTGCTGTTTTTCCAGTCCTGCCAAGATATCCGGTAACTTTAAAGATATGGTTTGCAGATGAAGAATTTCCTGCATCTGGCAAAATATTTCTTCAGGATCATGCCGATCATTATCTGAGTGTAGAAGATGCGGTAACAGTTGGAGAAATTTTGCTGCAAAAATTATCGGAAGCATTTTCTTCCCTCTGATCATGGATCAGAAAACTTTCCAGTCCGGCTTTGATAAATTTGTCAATTGTTGTCTGAATCTGTTTCCAGTCATTACAGTGATTGCGTAGCATCAGTCTGTTGATGGAAAGGCAGCCATTCATTTGAAAATAAAAAACCGATTCTGCCTGCTCAAAGGTCAGGAGGCTGTGTGACATAAGCCAGGTCACATAGCCTTCTTTTGTATTTTCTGCTAATTTTTCCAGAAGAATGGGGGCAATTGCATCATCCAGAAACAGTGCCCTGTATTGTGATTCCATCTGTATTTTCTGACAGAACGGATAAGAACAGCTTTTTTGATTTAGACAGAATAAATGATCTACAGTTGTTAACATATCCTGAGTCATATCATTAAAAATATCTGATAATACATCATGGATATCGTAGTAATGAAGATAAAAAGTGCCACGGTTGATTTCAGCATTTTTGCAGATCTCTGTAACTGTAATTTTTGTAAAACTTTTCTGCTTTAACAATTCTAAGAACGTATCTTTTATGGTTTGCCTGGTATAGCGGGTACGGCGATCTTGTTTTCTCGTTTTTTCTGACATTATATACTCCTGTATGAATTGATATCATATGATTCCTCAACAATTTTTCTGATGTGTTGAGTAGCCATACAAATCTCACAGATTGATTATTGTAATTTATATAGTAACAACTATAATGAGATTTAAAGAAAAAGTCAACAGATTGTTCAGAATTTTAGGAGGAAAAACATGGGACATGTAATTGCTGTATCAGGAAAAGGCGGTGTAGGGAAAACAACCCTTTGTGGATTGTTGATTCAATATTTATGTGAAAATGGAAAACATCCGGTTTTAGCTGTAGATGCAGATGCAAATGCGAATTTGAATGAAGTGCTCGGCGTTGAACCGGAGATTACACTCGGAGAACTGAGAGAAGAGATTGAACGTGCAGGAGTTGATCCACGGTATCAGATTCCGACAGGAATAACAAAACAGGCTTATCTGGAAATGCGTCTCTCCGATGCAATTGCAGAAGAAGATGATTATGATTTGATGGTAATGGGGCGAACCCAGGGACAGGGTTGCTATTGTTTTGTAAATGGTCTTGTGCAGACCCAGGTTCAGAAACTGCAAAGCCATTATCCATATATTGTGGTTGATAACGAAGCAGGTATGGAACATATCAGCAGAGGAATCCTGCCAATGATGGAAGTTGCGATTCTTGTAAGTGACTGTTCCAGAAGAGGTGTTCAGGCGGCCGGACGTATTGCAAAGCTGATGAAGGAGTTAAACTTTAAACCACAGAAAACCGGATTGATCGTGAATCGTGTTCCAGATGGAAAACTGGATGCCGGAACTCTGGAAGAAATCCGAAATCAGGGACTGGAACTGTTAGGGGTTGTACCACATGATGACCAGGTATATCAGTATGACTGTGCTGGAAAGCCGATCATACGGCTTCCGAAAGATTCTCCTGTAAGAAGTGCACTGGGAGAAATTGTAAAGAAGTTAGGATTGTGAGTTGGAGGATTGAAAGTTTGAAGATTGAGTAAACAGAAATATTATCTGATTTGGTATAACCAATTGCAAAGAAAGGAAAATCCTCATGAGAAATCATTGGACAGAAATAGAAAAATATTTAGAAGACCAGAAGATAGCGCAGGAACTGATTGGAGAACTGAGAGATTTTCACATGCGTTATGAGGTAAAGGATCAGGTAAAGGAACGGGTAGAAAAACCGGATATCCTATTTTATGGGAAAAAGATTCTGGAAATGTCAATAGCAGCGCTTCTTCAGGGAGATAACCTGTTACTTTCCGGTGCGAAAGCTACAGGAAAAAATGTACTATGTGAGACACTGGCATGGATATTCGGAAGACCGGAATACGACATTTCTTTTCATGTAAATACAGACAGTGCCGATCTGATTGGAACGGATACCTTTATAAATAATGAGGTTCGCCTTCGGAAAGGCCCCATCTACCAATGCGCGGAATTTGGAGGATTTGGAATCCTGGACGAAATCAATATGGCAAAAAATGATGCGGTTTCTGTATTGCATGCCACACTGGATCATCGGCGCAGAATCGATATTCCAGGATATAACAGGATTTTACTTCATCCGGCAACACGATTTATCGGCACGATGAATTATGGTTACGCAGGTACCAGAGAGCTAAATGAAGCATTGGTTTCAAGATTTATGGTAATTGATATGCCTGAAATGGATGAGGATAGTGTCCTTTTTGTATTAAGACAACATTTTCCAGATGGGAAAAAAAGTGCACTGAAAGCCTTTGCAGGACTGTTTCTGGATTTGCAGATCAAAGCTTATCATGGAGAAATCTCAACAAAATCTCTTGACCTGAGAGGATTGGTTTCTGCTGTAAAAGCAACAAGAAGCGGACTTTCTCCAATTGATGCAATCCAGATGGGGATCATAAATAAAAGTTTTGATGTATTTGAAAAAGAGATCGTAGAAGATGTGGTTTCTACCAGAATCCCATCTTCCTGGACCGGAAAAGATATATGGGGGTAAGCTTGTATGGAGGATGTCAGATGGCCGGCGGAACAACTGGAAGAACATCGTCTGGAGATCAGCAATCGTATCAGAAATCTTTTTTGGACAGTCAGTGGTGATTATGATATGGAATTTGAACCGGATACAGAAAAATATGTTTATTCAAAACAAACGGTTCTGTATGAGGCAGTGAAGCAGGGTGCCTTTGCACGATATTTTGATCAGAAGAAACTTGGCATGTATTTGATGAAAAAATTACATTTTTCTGCTGGAGAAGATATGCTTTTGCCTCTTGCCGGATTATGCATGGATGTTGCAGTGAATCGGTTTACCATTCGAGAACGTTTGGGAACAAAGGAAATCAGAGAACAGGCGTTCAGAGAATTGGAAAAGGCCGAGGAAGAGCAGGTATCAGACAAAGCTGGAACAGACCTGATTCACAGGATTAGGCTTCTGTATATAAGGCATGTTCTGGAGAACACAGACGATGAGGGAATGGATCCACAGGCAGAGCTTGCATTGTACAAGATTCTTTCTTTGAAGGATGCGGAAAATACGGAAGAGGTCATAAACGTGATAGATGAGATTTATAATCATGTTCTGGATCCCTCTTTTGAAAAAAGGAATGGAAATCTGGAGAAGATTCTGAATTTACCGGATATGGCATTGGCCAATGATGCGTGGCAGGAATGCATGACGGATGAACAGATGGAGGACATCATTCAAAAATATCTTTCTAATCTCAAAAAAAAGATGATGAGTCTGGATATCAGAAACAAAAAGAAAAAAAGATCTTATTTTTCTCCGGAAAAAGAAGAAGTTCCGGAAAGCCCGGAGAATATAAATCCACAGGCAGTGCGACGGATACGGGAATATGTGGAACTGAATTACGGAAAATCGTATCTAAGTGAATCGGAGCAGGCCAGAGTCAACCGGAAATTTTGTACAGGAATCCACAAAAACTGTATCCTGTATCTTACAGATGGAATTTTACAGAACCCTGTGATAAAAAATAATCAATACCGTTTTTCTCAGCTGCAGTTTGAAAAAAATAAAGCCTATTATGGAAATAATCACTGGATCATCAAAAGAAATATTTCTGAGTTGGCAGAGTCACTGAAACGGGCATTTATAATCCGAAAGGATGATTTTGTCAGCAAATCTGATGCAGGGCAGCTTGTTCCTGAGAGGTTATGGAAAATTGGAAGAACAGACGATGACAAGTTATTTAATAGAAAAAAGAGATCAGAAGATTCTGAGTTTGTAATAGACGTTCTGATTGATTCCAGTGGTTCCCAAGCTGGCAGACAGGCTCAGGTAGCGGCGCAGGGATATATTATCAGTGAAGCATTAAGCCAGGCAGGAATTCCTCATCGGGTGACAGGATACTGTGCTTTCTGGGGATATACAGTACTTCAGAGATTTCGGGATTATGAAGATCCAAGGGAAACAAATGAAAGAATCTTTCAATTTCGGGCGTATGCCAATAACAGAGATGGGCTTGCACTGAAAACCGTTTGTTCCTCTCTCATGGAGCGACCGGAAAAAAATAAGATTTTAATCGTATTAAGTGATGGAAAACCATGTGATATGAGCATACAACGACCAGGAACCCGCCAGCCCAAGATCTATGACGGAGAAGGAGCTGTGAAAGATACTGCATATGAGGTGCGCCGAGCCAGAAATCAGGGAATTTTCGTAATTGGTATTTTTGTAGGGAATGAAGAAGAACTCTCCGTGGAAAAGAGAATCTATGGAAAAGATTTTGCCTATATTCGTAATATCAGCAATTTTTCCCGTATGGTAGGAACTTTTTTGCGAAGACAAATTGATATGGAATGAAAATGGAGGAATCACTATGGGTAAAATTGGATTTGCCAATTGCCAGGATGTAAGAAATCAGAAAAAGATACGGGAATTAGATTGTCCACGTTGTCATGAACTGGGAGGTATTGAAGCCTTTGTGAAAGACGGGATACTTGCAGAGGATGGAGTATGTGATAACTGCGGATATATTCTTCCAGAAGGAACAGAACTGGAGGAAGTGGAGTAAGAAGCATTTAAGGAGCATAAAAAAGATGTTTTGCGTATTGCTTCGGAACTTATGCTTGAAAAGATTGTTTTTACTTTATGCAGGATACCTGCACAGGCATTATAGGACTGCTCTTCATGTTTTGATGATTTAAGGAGTCTGTCAATCAGTTCTGACATCGCAGGACCAATGGCAGAAGCCCAGCGGCGGTAATAATTACCATCCGTTGAATTGACTTCTTTGTAATAAAGGTGTTCTGGCGGCATATGTTCATCTACCGTGATATACAGCGGAAACTCTCTATAAGACCGCTTATGTGTACAGATCAGCCGATTATACTGATTACAGATTCTGATCTCTGAAGCGGTTGCCTTCAGGATTGCAGGTTTGCCACAGTAAGAGTACAATACGGAGTAGTAGTGGCCGTCATACTCGATGTGGTAGTTGTTGGGAACTTTTAGGACCGCTTTATAGTTGCAAGCCGTGTAACATCCGCCTGGCAGTGGTTTCATACATGGTTTGTCATACTTTTCGAAAGCATCCTGTCTTGAGAAATCCTTGCCTTGAAAAGATCGTTTATTGAGGACTGCTACTATTTTTTTGATTTCAGCATTCAGGTCTTCAAATGATACATATATCTTTTCTTTCAGTTTCTCAACCAGGTGTATTTCAAGATAACGTACATGATTTTCAACTGTAGGCTTGCCTTTCGGCTTTCTAGCGGGTGGTGGAAGAACTATAGTTTCATAGAAATCTTCCAGATCTGCAAATGTAGACTGCAGGATAAGTTCATCCTTTGTGTGCTTGGTTACAGCAGTTCGCAGGTTATCGGGCACAAAGTATTTCGTAACAGCACTATAAAATGAAACAGCATGGGCACAGCCTTCTATAAAACATGGGAGCTTCTCATTTGGAAAAGCTTCTGCATAGATCAGACTGCTGACTCCAAGAGTGGTCGCAAAGATATGGACTTTTTTGATCTCGCCCGTTTCGGTATCTGTTAACAGTTCCGGCTGATCACCGACCCAGTCGATATACATCTTTTCACCCGGGATTCGGTTTACGGCCATTGATACCTTCTGGCCACCATAGTTTTCTGCTATGAATCGGTTGAAGTATTCGTAAAACTGTGACTTCTCATAACCATCAGGATTCTTTTCTTTATAATCCAGCCAACAGAACGAAATGTTCATGTGGCTCCCTAGTGCATGGATTCTGTCATAGTAATACTGGAAATCTGGAAGTGGGACATTTTTCCTCTGTAGATTTTTCTGCGGATAGAAAAGGTTCTCAACTTCATTAGGTGCCATCATTCGGAGTTCCTCGATTGGGATTCCGTTGGCATGGTATCGGCTCATGATCAGATTTAATGTACCTGAGCCAATCTTGTAACGTTCCATAACGGACCTGGTCTGGCATCCATTCAAACGCATCTGGATGGAGCCGATAATCGTGTTGTAGTCTTGCATAGTTATGCCTCCTTTCGCAATCATTTGATGACTACGAAAGAACTATAGCACGTTGAAAACTTATTGATCAGCTGAAGCGGAAACGCGTTCAGTTACATCCGGAAAGACTGATCAGCTCTTATCGGAATGCGTGGTCAGATGAGCCGGAATTTGCAAATGATACACATTATTCAAAATATTATGATGGCATGTATGTTTTATTTAAGACAGGGATGCGTATTTCAGAATTTACAGGTTTGACGCTATCAGATCTGGATATGAAGAACAGAACCATCAATATCGATCATCAGTTACAGAAGAAAGGAACACTGGTTTATATTGATACTACTAAAACGTATGCAGGAAAAAGAGTGATTCCTATGACGGATGGTGTGTATGAGGCATTTAAAAATATTTTAGCGGCAAGACCTAAATTTAAAGTTGAACCGATGATTGATGGATATTCTGGTTTCCTCTGGTTTGACAAAGATGGAAAACCGATGGTGGCCATGCACTGGGAGAAGTATTTTAAGCATGCAGTGGATAGATATAATAGTATTTATCGAGTGCAGCTTCCGAAGATTACTCTTCATGTGTGTCGACATACTTACTGTAGCAATATGGCGAAGTCTGGTATGAATCCGAAAGTGCTTCAGTATTTGATGGGGCATAGCGATATATCGGTAACTTTGAATACTTATACACATTTGAAATTGGATGATGCGAAGGAAGAAATGGAAAAGCTGGCCAAGGCACAGGAAGCAACAATGGCAGTAGAAAGAGCTGAAGGAAAGTCGGATTTACACAGTTTGAGGGGACGCAAACGTGCATAAATAAAGGATTTGTGGCATAGTGCCACATATATTTTTTCAGTGTAATCTGCCATGGACAATAGTCAAATGCCGGAAAATCTGAAACTGTGTAAAACGGGTTTTTGAGGGTGATTTTACACAGTTGATGGGAAAAGAGCACCAAAATACGCTGTGAAAAGCCGAAAAAAGAAAAATATTTTGAAATGTGAAAATGACGGAAAGCCGCATAAAACCTAGATAAAATCAAAATTGACCGAGATATGACAGGAGGAAAAAATAGTGATAAGAGTGTTATTCATCTGCCACGGCAACATTTAAAGTATGGCGAGAAAGACTTGATTTTGTAGGATTTTCTAGATAGAAACAAATAATTTACACCTTATTTATACCTTTGGAAGACCGAATCGGAATAATTAAAAAAGTTGTCATAATTCAATTGGTCAAAAAATAATACTACACTCAAAATCAATTAAAGAATCAATCGTAAAAAAATACGATTGATTCTTTAATTGATTTTGCATATAATATAATTA
>NZ_JAMOYY010000064.1:0-8066 GCF_023669475.1 Blautia sp. MB18-30
ATTTATGGCATATGCCAGTTACATAATTGACGCATCTAAAAAAAGCAAGTATACTATGTTCGTAAAGGAGATAACGGTTATGAACTTCGAAAATTGTTTTCCACTATGGAATGACTTAAATACAACACAGAAAAAAATAATTTCAGACAATTTAATCACACAGTATGTAAAAAAAGGGACAATCATTCACAATGGAAACCTGGACTGTACTGGATTATTACTGGTTAAATCCGGGCAGCTTCGAACTTACATACTTTCAGATGAAGGACGGGAGATTACACTTTACCGTCTGTTCGATATGGATATGTGTCTTTTATCCGCCTCATGTATCATACGCTCCATTCAATTTGAAGTAACCATTGAAGCAGAAAAAGATACTGATCTTTGGATCATCCCTGCTGAAATCTATAAGGACATTATGAAGGAATCTGCTCCCGTCGCAAACTATACCAATGAGTTAATGGCCACCCGTTTTTCTGATGTCATGTGGCTGATTGAACAAATCATGTGGAAGAGTTTGGATAAGCGTGTTGCTTCATTTCTTTTAGAAGAGACCTCTATCGAAGGAACAAACGAGCTGAAAATCACTCATGAGACGATTGCTAATCATCTTGGTTCCCACAGGGAAGTTATCACTCGAATGCTTCGATACTTTCAAGGCGAGGGTCTCGTCAAACTCTCCCGCGGCAAAATCACAATCCTTGATCCAAAAAGACTGGAAACACTCCAAAGGTCATAAAATTGTTTTTCTGTAACATATAAAGAAGAATCCTCCATTTATCAGAATTATGGAAGTCATTCTAATAAATGGGGGATCTTTTTATATTACAATCAAACTATAAAAATATTTTATTTATTTCTAATAATCCATACCACATGCATATGATCTTTCAATCAGTGCATGGTCATTAGCCACTGCATCATAAAAGCGGAATCCACCTGAAAAGTTGTATGTTTCATATCCATTTCCTTCCAAAATACGGCTTGCAATATAACTGCGTAGCCCACTCTGGCATATCAGGTAAACAGGCTTTCCCTTCTCAACTTCATTGATACGTTCCCTCAGTTCATCTACAGGAATGTTTTTGAATCCATCCATATGCCCCCTGTTAAATTCACCTACAGTTCTCACATCCAGCAACACAACACTTTTATCTCTAGAAATCTTATCCATATCTTCCAGATGCCATTGTTTTAAGGTACCTTTTGCTATATTGTCTATCATGAATCCTGCCATATTTACAGGATCCTTGGCAGAGGAATAAGGCGGTGCATATGCGAGATCCAAATCCTTCAGCTGGGTTGCCTTCAGCCCTGCATGAATTGCTGTTGCCAGCACATCAATACGTTTATCAACTCCTTCATATCCAATAATCTGAGCACCAAGCAAACGATAGGTCTCTTTTTCAAAAACCACCTTCATGGTCATCACTTTTCCACCAGGATAGTAACCGGCATGACTCATAGGAGAAAGAATTACTGTATCTACCTCTAATCCTGACTTTTTGGCATTGGTTTCATTGATACCTGTAGTGGCTGCTGTCATATCAAACACTTTTATAACGGAGCTTCCCTGACTGCCCAGGTAACGACTATCACCGCCACAAATATTATCAGCGATGATTCTGCCCTGTTTATTGGCTGGTCCTGCCAAAGAAATCAGCGCATCATTACCCGTAACATAATGTTTTACCTGAACTGCATCACCTGCAGCATAAATATCCGGTACAGAGGTTTCCATTCTGTCATTCACTACAATACTTTCCTTGATGCCAAGTTCCAGACCGGCTTCTTTTGCTAATACTGTGTCTGGTGTGACTCCGATTGCCAGAACTACCATATCAGCCTGAAGGGATGGATTATCTTTCAACAGGACCTCCACTCCGGTGTCTTTTTCTTTAAATCCTTCTACTGTATAGCCCAGTACCAGTTTTATCCCATGTTTTCTCATTTCATTATGGATCATGGATGCCATATCCGGGTCAAAAGGGTTCATCAGCTGCTTAGGCCGCTGGACAATCGTAACATCCATGCCAAGCTCCCTCAAATTTTCTGCCAGTTCCAGACCAATAAAACCACCACCTGCCAATACAGCCGATTTTGGATGATTCTTATTTATATATTCCTTTATCCGAAAAGTGTCTTCTACAGTACGAAGTGTAAAAAGTTTATCAATACCTACTCCGGGAAGTCTCGGCTGTGTTGGCTTTGCACCTGGAGAGAGGATCAGCTTATCATATTTTTCTTCAAATATCTCACCATTCTCTAAATTTTTCACTGAAACCGTTTTACGTTCCGGATGTATGGAGATAACTTCATGATGAATTTTCATGTTAATACGGAAGCGTTTAAAAAAACTCTCTGGTGTCTGTAGTGTAAGTTCTTCCGGGTCTGTGATCACGTCTCCAATATAATATGGAAGTCCACAATTTGCATAGGATATGTATCCGGATCTTTCAAACACAGTAATTTCAGCATGTTCATTCAGTCTGCGTATTCTTGCTGCGGCTGTAGCTCCTCCGGCTACACCTCCTACAATTATTACCTTCATCTTATTTTTCCACCTTTCCTGAGTAAGCTACAATGCCACCGATATTATTTACTTTAGAATATCCCATTCGTTGCAGTATCCCAGTTGCCTGGCGGCTTCGTGAACCGGAATAACAGTATACAAACAGTGGGATATCCTTATTCTTCGCTACAGAAGCAATATTGTCAAGTTGCTGCAACGGCACATTTTTACTTTCTGGTATATGTCCTTCCTGATATTCCTGCGGTGTACGTACATCCAGCAGAACTGCATCATCAGTCCTTTTATATTCTTCTATGCCTTGATTAATATTCGACTGTTTAAAGAGATCAAAAAATCCCATTAGCACACCCCCCCCTAAAGCATTTCTAAAATCGCATTCTTAGGTCTCGCCCCTGAAACCTGCTGTACAATCTTCCCATTCTTCATAACCACTAAAGTTGGAATGCTCATAATACTGAACTTATTTGCCAGTTCAGGCTCTTCATCTACATTAATCTTTCCAACTTTAATATCTCTACGCTCACTTGCAATCTCCTCTACAATAGGTACTACCATACGGCAAGGCGCACACCAAGATGCCCAAAAATCTAAAAGAACGGGTTTATCGGAATTCAGTACTTCGTTCTGAAAATTATTTTTATTGATATTAATAGCAGACATTTTACAGTCCTCCTTATCTTTCTCTTTTTGTAGATTTATTATAGTCTTAATTTCATTTATTTTCCGTGATTACATCACCATACCTCATTAACTTAACTTCTTGCCATACCATCTACACTTAATATAACACCTGTAATGTAACTCGCCTCATCTGAAGCAAGAAACACAAACGCGTTGGCAATATCTTCTGGCTGTCCAAGACGACGCAATGGAATTCTTTCAATCATAGGTTCGATAACTTCCTTTGGCACGGCCTTCATCATATCAGTTTCTGTAATTCCAGGTGCAACAGCATTAACACGAATACCTTTAGGTCCTAGTTCTCTTGCTAATGATACAGTCAATCCGTTTACTGCAAACTTCGATGCCGGATAAGCAAACCCACTTGGCTGTCCCGAAATACTCACCATGGAAGAAGTTGAGAGAATGACCCCCTTGCCTCTTGCCACCATACATTCTGCTGCTACACGAGTAGTATTAAATACTCCTTTTACATTTAGATCCATGACTTTATCAAAAGTCTCCTCTGTATAATCCATAAATGAGGTGTTTTCTGAAATCCCTGCATTATTTACCAGTATGTCGACACATCCATATTTTTCAGTTGCCTCTTTAAAAGCCTTTCTGACAGACTCCATGCTTGCCAGATTTGGACTAATTCCAGCAACTATTGCATTGGGATATTTTTCTTTTAATTTATCTACAGCAACATCTGCCGATTCCTGTGAACTTGCTGCCAACACAACTGAAGCACCTTCCTTCAAGAATTTATCAGCTGTAGCAAATCCTATACCACGGCTTCCACCCGTAATGATTGCAACTTTATCTTTTAATCTCATTTAGACTACCTCCTTACTTAGTTTCTAACTACATTATAAGCAAAAGGTAGATTATTTTCTGTGATATCATCACAAAATATCGCAATAAAAAACCCTGTTGCTCACGCACCAGGGTTTTGGTTTATCCATCTGTATTTAACACAAGATTAGGCTTCTATTCAACTTCTGAAAACTGATCTTTTCCAACATTACATAATGGGCATTCAAAATCTTCTGGAACATCCTCCCACTTTGTTCCTGGTGCAATACCACCTTCAGGATAACCTTCCTCTTCATCATATTCCCATCCGCAAACGTCACATACATATTTCATTAGTTTATTCCTCCTTATAAATATATTAATACACAGCATATATTACTGTTGTATCTGAATTATTTTGTAATCTTAGCACGAAAGTCAAGTGTTTTTAGCATTTCCAGAGTCCATGAAGATTGCAGTATGCGTATACTTCTTCTACATATTCTCCATCACAGAGGCAGAAATCCGCAATAGGTTCCTGTCCTGGAATTAGCTGTTTTCTATAAATACCCTGATTTGTATTTAGTGTAATCCATTCAATGAAATGATTATCAAGCATTGGATGTTTTATTTCACCGACCACAACATGTACATGCTGTTTGTCCACTGTATATACAGGTACATGCTTCTCAACAGCAGCATCTGTCACTCCAGCTTTTAACTCATGCATAGCCTCTCCGCAACACATTACTGGTACGCCTTGATCCTTTAACATTTCAATAATGTTTCCACAATGATTGCATACATAATATTTTACTTCCATCTTTTTTATCTTCCTATGTTTAAAATTTAAAATCCAATTGTTTCTATAACTTTCTTCAAAGCATCCGTCGATTCTTAAACTTTAATGCTTCTTTACCAACCGATGCAGAACCAACAAAGCCACAGCCTATCATTACTGCTTTTTTTAATAATCACTTTCTTCTTTGTAATAATCTCCTTCTCTTTAATAGTTCTCTTCACGTATTTCGAAATAACTCTGTGGATGGTTACATACTGGACATATCTCAGGTGCCTTTGTTCCTACCACAACATGTCCACAGTTACGGCATTCCCATACCTTAACTTCACTCTTTTCAAACACCTGTGCAGTTTCAATATTCTTAAGAAGTGCACGATATCTCTCTTCGTGGTGCATCTCAATCTGTTTATTGTCAATAGATAATAGTAATAATTACTATTATTATAATAATCAATATTACTGATTACCTTTTATTTAAAATAATCATTCAATCATCATTTTTTCCGTTCAAAAACATATTCTGCATCTGATGATAAATCAGAGCGGAATGAATAGCCTAGTCTATCAAATTTCTTAATATCCTCAGGATTTTCAATTCTGTTTTCAGCCATGAACCTAACCATTTCACCACGGGCCATCTTAGCATATGTACCTTTTGTCACCAGTTTATCTCCTGATAACTCACAAAATGTAATCGTAATGTATCTATCCTGTCGTGTCAGATATTTTTCTATGCACTTAGAGTATTCTTTCGATGCCAGATTGATTATAATCCTGCTGTTATCAATCACTGAGCGGTATAATAAATCTCCCCAGTACTCATACAGATTTTTTGTTTCTCCTATTCCAACCTTCGCCTGCATTTCCAAACGATAAGGTGTCACACCATCCCTTGGTTTTAGCACACCATAAAATGCAGATATTATTCTCAAATGATTTTGTACATACTCGAATTGACTGTCCTCAAACACGGATGGAGCCATATATTGAAAAGCAATTCCTTCATATGATAAGACAGCTGGGGTAAGTAAATGATAAAGATCCATGTTTTCCAATCTATTGAAGTTCTGTTCTGTAATTTTGTCATTACATTTCCAGATAGTCTTCAGTTCTTCTTTTGACTTACTTTTCAACCAACTTTGTATCTCTGTCGTCTTTTCAATAAATTCAGGCAATCCATCCGGCGCTATGCTGTCAGTATCTGTAATCATCTTTTTAGCAGGGGATAATATTATCTTCATTAATCTAATTCCTTGAGCATATTTTCAGGATCATCTGCAGCCTTGACTTTATCATTTGCCTTTATAATAATCCCCTGTTCATCAATAAGATATGTGGTTCTTACTACTCCCATAGAGACTTTGCCATAATTTTTCTTTTCTTTCCATACATCATATGCTTCAATAACTTTCCGCTCTGGATCTGCTAAAAGTGTAAATGTCAATCCATATTTTTCCTCAAATCTCTTATGAGAGGATACAGAATCCTTACTGACTCCAAGAATAACTGCTCCTTTTTCGGTAAACTGAGGGTATCGCTCAGAAAACCCACATGCCTGTTTCGTGCATCCCGCTGTATTATCCTTGGGATAGAAATATAAAATCACTTTTTTTCCTGTATAATCCGATAATCTATGTATTTTCCCATTTTGATCTGGCAACTCAAAATCCGGTGCCTTAACCCCTACTTCCAACATTATTTATCCCTCCCTTTCTGTATCTTTCTCTTTATTCGCCTTTTTCTTCCTATTCCCGGTAATCATTTTATGACCTGTATATATCGCCATTACCATACATAACATAGAACTTAAAGCAAAGTATTTGTGACTTGATTTTTGCTTTTTATATCCAGTGTAAAAAGTCCCAAGCATTGTGATCAATGCTCCTACTGACCAATATTTATGTGCTTTCATGTAATTCCTCCATTTTTTCAGTGTATTCAATTCTAATTATACGCTACCATATTCCTATGTCAATTTGATAATAGAGCATTCCTATAAATTTTTTCAAAATATCATTGTCAAAACTATGTATTGTTATCCTTTAATTTTTCTTTGAAATAATTGACAAAAAGCTTGCTTTCAGGAGATTACTATTTAATCTCTTTTCCATCTATATATAGTTGAAATTTATCAGGATTATTGACAACATCATAGTCCTTTCCGTATTCTACAGGTCTATATTCGGCTGTCATTACCGATTCCCCGTCTTCAATATCCTCTTTCCATAAATAGATGTTCATATCAATGCTCGTCGCATATCCTCTGTCTGTGGAGAATTTTGTCGAATGAAAAGAGACTTTACAACTTAAAATTGGATAAAAAGGACAAAAAAAAGAAGAGCTGCTTGCTCTTCCCATATAGTAGTAGTAAAATAATATGTCATGCCAGCGCAATATATTACCTAGAATATCGCTATAACAGGAAAGGGGCTGCATTGTGACAGCCCCTAATTTACTTCATCACGTTGTCTACATTCTGAGTGAACTCGTTCCCTGGTTTATTTTAGCATCGGTCTGGATTTTGTTTCATAAAGATAAATTTTGCCACAGAGCGGTCGTATGTTTTAATGTGTCCAAACAGCCAGTCGATTACATTTTTCTGTACAAGTTCACTGAACCGATCTGTTGGTCCTTCATACTCCTGAAGGTATTCATACAGTTCTTGAATTGTCTTTTTAAACTCTTCATGTTTTTCATAATGTTTTTCACGCTCTGGATAACCGGATTTTTCCTGAAGCTTTTCCTCTTCTTTGAAATGAAAGTCAGTATATTCATCCAGATAATCCAGCATTTTGATTGCTTTTACTTTGCTGTCGCCATTTTGACAGGCAGTTACAAAGTTCTGGATACGGTCAATCAATTCTTTGTGCTGTGTATCGATTGTTTTATTTCCTGTTACTAAATTGTCATCAAAGGTAATGTTTAAATCGTAAGTCATAATTTGACCTCCATTTCTTTTATATGTTCTCTTAGGCTCTTTTAATGTCTGGCAGTTTCGTACCTGCATTTTCTGCTTAGTCTTCTACAGGAACGAAAACATCTTTTCCTAATCCGCAGATTGGGCATGTCCAGTCATCTGGAATATCCTCAAATGCAGTTTCTGGAGCGATACCGGCGTCTGGATCTCCTACTGCCGGATCATAAATATATCCACATGGTTCACATTCATATTTTTTCATAGTCATTTTCCATTTTCAATGTCGATTTATTTTTGTTACCAAGTTCCTAGCAATTTTTCTAACACTTTGTTTCTTGTATATCTGTATTATACAT